>CAXMRH010000091.1:0-12040 GCA_964196045.1 uncultured Chthoniobacterales bacterium
TCACACGACGGCGCCCGACTTCGAGTCCACACAGTGGAACAGCGTTCTGGATTTGTATGACCGCATGTTGCACATTCACGACTCGCCGATCGTGAGACTAAATCGCGCAGTCGCCGTGAGTTATGTCGATGGGGCCGATCCTGCGCTTGCTGAGCTGTTCAAGCTCGATACCCAGCTCGACAGCTACGTGTACTTTCACTCAGCTCGAGCGGAGCTGTTGCGTCGGCTCGATCGGGTCGACGAGGCTGGTCAGGCCTACGAGCGGGCGCTCGCTTGTGAACCGGCCCTTGCCGAGCGCACATTTCTGGAACGCCAGTTGGAGGCCATTCGAGCGGAAAGCTAGCGATGGTTTGGCGTCGGGGAGTTGGCCTCCCGAGGCACCAGACGGATCCGGAAGTCACTACTTGGCGTCCAGTGTTGAAACTCGCCCATTTCGAGCGGCCCGTCATCGGTGACGACGACGTCGTAGCCGCGCGCGATTCGGACCAACAGCATGCTGGTGAACCGGCGGGTCAACGCCTCGCCGATACACGAATGCCCGTCGATCCCGAAGGGTGCGTACTCAGCAGCATCCCACGAGGGGTCGAGGAATCGACCAGGATCGTAACGATCGGGGTCGGCGAACACCTCTGGGTTGTGGTGACTTTCCTGGGTGCAGACTCGGACCAGCCATCCGGCGGGTGCTCGATAGTCACCGATTTCGATGTCGCGTCCTGCGCGGCGGAATAGATGTTCGCTCTGCTCTAGGCGGAGCGTTTCACTCACCATTCGATTGGCGAGTGAGTGTTTTGTGTAGAGGTCTCCGCCATGCTCAATTTCCGCCACGAGTTCGTCGAGAACGTGACCGTCCGTTGCCGCGTGATACAGCGCCCAGACCAGCAGCCCGCCGATGTCCGTGCGGGTCATGTCGAGCGTGAAGATGAGATTGCGAACCATGGCCGTCTCGAGGCGCCGCAGCGCTTCGGCCATGCGATCTGGCTGAGTGAACTGGGTGACGTCGATCGTGTCGTAGAGCGCAGCCACCTCGGGATAGTCGCCGTAGTCAGCGTGCTTCTCACCGCCCTTCCAATGGACGAGACCGCCAGGGACGTACTGGTTGAATGCAAGCGGCATCGGTTCAAGGGCATCTGCATGCTCCCGGAAAATCGTCGCTGCGTTCTCCATGCCCATGAGGCAGCCCGACCTTCGAGCCCCAGTCGCTGCGTGACGTCCACCAGAGGCGAGCGGATATACCTACTAGGCCGAGAGTTGAAATGAGACGTGCTCGTCGGGTCTGTGTGAGCACGGAGGCAGTGGCGACGTTGGCAACGCCCATCCGAAGTCGAGACCGGTAGTACTTCGGGAAACCCCGCCGAAGGTCCTTGCTCGCCAGCGAGCGGAGGAGTTCTACGGGCGTCGCCGCGGCGAGAACCGTGGCTCTGGCGAACGCCAGTGCCCGCTTGCAGACATCGACAACCTTCTTCGCGGATGTGTCCACGTCTTTCTCCACCATCGTGTTCGAAAGTTGGTCACCACATTTGCCCTGGCGTGAACTAGATGATCAATCGTCGGTGTCATGGACTAATCGGCAAGACTCGGCAGATGGATAGAGCTTTGAACGAATTCTCCGCCAGTGAGCTCGCCGGGGGCATCGCCGCAGGTGACTTCTCGGCCCTCGAAGTCGCGAGCGCTCACCTCGACCGGATCGACGACGTCAATGGAGCGGTGAACGCCATCGTCTCGATGAGAAGTCGCGAGGACATCCTCGCCGACGCCAATGCTGCCGACGTCCAGGCGCCCCTTGGGCCGCTGCACGGTCTTCCGGTAGCGGTGAAGGATCTCGAAGACGTCGCAGGCTTGCCGACGAGCTACGGGTCGGTCATCTCGAGCAGGAAGCCCGTCGCGCGGGACGGGCACGTCGCCAGAAGGCTCCGAGAGGCTGGTGCGATCATCATCGGCAAGACGAATACTCCCGAGTTCGGCACAGGATCACACACGTTCAATGAAGTCTTCGGCGTAACGCGAAACCCATGGGATCTCGACCGCACATCGGGAGGAAGTAGCGGGGGAGCGGCTGCCGCACTTGCCGCCCGCATGCTCCCCGTCGCCGACGGCAGCGACCTCGGTGGCTCTCTTCGAAATCCAGCCGGTATGTGCAACGTCGTCGGGATGCGTCCGAGCGTCGGACGCGTCGCCGACCCGGGCGCTGAGTCGATGCACCTGCGGCTGGGCGTGAGTGGCCCGATGGCGCGCACTGTTTCGGATGTTGCGCTGATGATGTCGGCTCTCGCAGGACCCGATGCGCGAGATCCTCTGGCCTTGCCTGAGAAAGGTGAAGTCTTTGCACGCCGGTTGCCGACCGAAACCGCTGCTCGATTGTCGTGGGTGGGAGATTTGGGCCTCTTCACCTGTGAGCCAGAGGTGCTAGCGATTTGTGAGCGCGCTGCCCGTTCCATCGAGTCAGTTGGCGGCACTCTGGTAGATACGTCGCCAGATTTGAGCAAGGCCATGTCGATCTTTCGGGTGTTGCGGGGTGCAGGTTACCGACGGCTTGGCGCCTCGATTCCTTCGGACTCGATGTCGCTGGTAAAGGAGACGGTTCGAGAGAACATCGCGTATGGCCGTTCGTTATCGATCGAGGATCTTCTCGAGGCCGACAAGCAGCGGGTCGATCTCCATCGGACCATGACGGCCTTCTTTGACTCGGTTGATGTTCTCGCTCTGCCGACCGCGCAGGTTGCGGCGTTCCCGGTGGAACTCGAATATCCGATGGAAATCGACGGCGTGACCATGAACGACTATCTCGAGTGGATGACGACGGCGTGCATCATTACCCCCACGGGCTGCCCGGCGATCTCGATTCCTGCCGGATTCACCTCGACCGGACTGCCTGTCGGCATCCAGCTTGTCGCCCGTGTGGGCCACGATCGCCAGCTGCTGGAAATCGCATCTGCTCTCGAGGCTGCCAACCCGCTTCACCATCTGACCCCCACAGGGGTCTGACCCCAGCCCAGGGGTCGCCCACAGGGGTCTGACCCCAAGGGGGTCAACTCGCCCTGGGGCAGCCGTTATCGAGGACAGAATGTGCCGCCTGGAAATGAGCGACGAGGTCGGGAAGTTGTGCGGACGCGTTGAGGCCGCTCGTGGAGGGCATCACGTAGGCGGGGCGGCCACCGATCTGTCGATCCTGCCAGCCCGACGTTGCCTTCTTGTCGACTGCGGCACGCCAGCCTGCGAGGCCAACGAAACACAACGACTTCGGTTCGAGCCAATTGACGAGCCGCCCGAGTCGCGCCATACCTTGCTGAAATTCGGAAGGGTCGAGCTCGTTTGCGCGACGGGTTGTTCGTTTGACGATGTCGGTCATGCCAATGTGTTGATCTTGCAGGAGTGTTCGTGGATCTCGGTCGCGAGCAGCCAATCCTGCCTCGAGCATCGCCGGCCAGAAACGGTTGCCTGGCCGGGCAAAGGCGACGGCGCCGTCCGCTGACGCTGGTGATGGGTTCAGCCCGACGATGAGCATGCGCATGCGTGGAGCTACGGAGTCGGCAAGGGTCCACAACCGCTCGCCGGAAGCGCTGAACCCTGCTCCCTCGAGCACGTCGGCCCATCGCTGATCGTCATAGGTCGAAGGCTGGCGAAGTTCGACGGTTGCCCCAACGGGCGTCGCCCGGTGCAGCGTCGCCAGTCGACTCGGAACGAACTGGGTCAACGTTTCATGTCTTCGGAAAGAAGCGTCGCTGCAGCTTTCGCATGGCCCCAAGCCAGCTCTCGATATCAGCGCCCTTGTGTTTCACGTATTCGGCGACTTGCGGGTGCGGCAAGATGTGGAACCGTTCGTCCGCAAGACCAGCGATCACTGCGTCGGCGACCTCTTCCGGCTCGATGAGCCCCTGAGCGACAACGTTGGTGACCGCCGGGTCGTCTCCCTCGGTCATCGCGGTGCGAACTCCTTGTGGACACAGCACGGACACGCGGATGTTCTCATCAGCGTGTGTGATCGACAACCACTCAGCCAGCGCCACAGCTGCGTGTTTGGTGACCGTGTACGGAGCTGTGCCGAGATTGGACAGGAGCCCCGCAGCCGAAGCAGTTGTGAGCAGGTAACCGCCGCCGCGTTCTTGCCAGCGAGGAACGAGGTGTCGCGCCGCCCAGATGTGATGCATGACGTTGATGTCCCAGATGAGCTGCCACTCCTCGTCGGGAACTTCGACGCCGCCGGGGTGACCCCCGATACCGGCATTCGCCACGAAGAGATCGATGGGACCGAATCGCGCTTCTGTGTCATCGATGAGCGCCTTGATGCTCTCCTCGCTCGACACATCGCAGCGAATAGCATGTGCCCCGATTTTGGCCGCCAACTCCTCGAGATCAGATGCAATGTCCGCAGCCACAACAGCAGCAGCGCCCTCAGCCACGAACCGCTCCGCCAGGGCACTCCCGATTCCGGCCGCCGCACCGGTGATGACGCACACCTTGTCTCTCACCTGCATGTGTTCATCACTTCCCGCTCATGCTTCGTTCCAGGTCGCATTCTTCTCGATTGAGCCGAACAAACCACGATCGCGCTGTTTGGGATCGGTAAGTCTCGGGTACGGTATGGTTCCGGCGATGTACGGTGTGGTTCCGGGAATGTGGCCTTCTCAAAGGTGGTTGCATCCGTACACACCCGGTCCTGCGAAAGGTGAATGAGATGACAGAAACAATGGAAGTCAACATCGCCGAAGCGCTGGCATTGATCGACGAGGGCCTCGGACTCACCATGTCCCGTGAGCTCATGTCCACGGGTGAGGTCGCCAACCTGCTGCTCGATGTTCGCATGATCCTCGCTGCGGTTCCGACCGAAGCGCTTGTCGCCGAAGACGCCGTTCCCGAACCCATCGCCTGAACCTTCTTCGCGTGTCAGCTCCGTAGACCGCGTCTGCGGTTGGTGTGCGCTCGAGTTCGTCAGTCGACGACAGATGGGTCGCCGATGTGGCGAGAGACCAGGAATTCGAACGCAAGCTCGAGTGAGCGGTAGTTGACGAGGTCGTCACGCGCCACGGTCGCTGACGCGTCCGAGATCGGCTTGGCATCGGGCGTTTTCATAAGCGCCTCGGCGACTCGCTCGAGTGTCACGAAGGCCGCGATCGTCTCGCCAACAGAGTTTCCCGTACTGATGAGGCCGTGACTTCGGAGCATTCCGACCTGCTTGTCGCCGAGGGCATCGGCAATTCGTTCGCCACCATTTCGGTTCAGAATCTGGACCTCTTCGTCGTCGAAGAACGCCCAGCGGTCGTGGAAGGTGCAGGCTTCCTGGGTGATGGCCTCGAGGGGGCGTCCGGTGGCGGAGAACGGTGTTCCCCACGGCGTGTGCGTATGTGCAACTCCGACCACGTCTCGGCGAGCCTCATGAATCGGATGATGGATGTTGTATGCCGTCATATTGATTTCGGCGCCGTCAGCGGTAGTGCCGTCTGGGCGAACGAGTACGAGATCATGGACGGTGGCCCGTTCGAACCCGCAGGGGAACCGGAGCAGCCACATGTGGTCGGTCAGCTCGGGGTCGCGGGCGGTGATGTGCCCGTCGCCGAGATCGCCCCAGCGCAAGCTCGCAAAGATGCGATAGCCAAGCGCCACTTCGCGCTTGCGTTTGGTGCGTTCAGCTTCCAAGACGTCGGACATGGCCCGAGTTTGTCACGTCGAAGGCCGCTGGCCCAGTGCCCGCTGAGTTAGCCGAAAGCTCTCCTCAGCAGGGGGCGAATCGCCTTTGCGAGGGCCCACCCGGTGGCAGCGCCTGCAGCGACGTCGGTTGCGTGATGAATTTGCACGTGGATTCTGCTCGTGGATACAACTCCTGCCAGAACTCGCACTAAGAATCTGCCTGCCGTAGGCATGCCTGGCGTGAGGAACGAGGCGGCCACGACCGCAGCACTGGCGTGGCCAGAGGGGAAGCTCGATGTCTTTGGCTGCCGTAGCTTCATCGGCCGATCGGTGGCTGAGGGTCGCTCGCGCTCGAACACCGACTTAATAGGACCGTTCACCAGCGCCGACTCGATGCCGAGGGCCGCACTCGTGTGTAGTACTCGCTTCGGATCGCGCAGGGCAATCGCTTGAGCGATGCTCAATACGTGCCAGATCTTGGAGAAGTTTGCTGCTTCTGAGGCCGTGTAGAAAACGCGGTTGGCGATGTCGTTCCCCCGAATCGCGTCCCATGCCTCGTCGATGGCTTCGTCGATTGGCCCGAACGTGTTGGGAACTTTGATTCGTTTCGTCACGCGCTCTCCACGCTAGTGAGACACCAGCGGCCGACCACCATGGGCGATGGCCGGCCGCCGGGCACGTCAGGAGTCGCTTTCGTCGTCAGCTTCGTCCTCAGGGTTGTCCCCGGCCTCGGGTGCCGGCGTCGGAGCCCGAGGTGTCGAAGTCGCTACGGCGCTGGCAACAGGCGGTCGTGGCGCGGTGCGTGCGTTATTCCAGCGGACCACCCTCCGTCCCAAGAACCAAGCAACCCACAGGATGGGCAGGAGGATCAGAAGCGGAATGATGAAGCCAACGAGCACGACCACGACGATCCACAGCTGACGGAGGAGATCAGATGCTGCGTCGAAGCCGTCACTGAAGTCAGCATCGACGGCGTCCTCGTTGATGCGCAGCACTGGGGTTCCCTGCGCACGCACAGCGGGACCCGCTGCGTCCTCGGTGACGCCGTCCGTCGGCGTGGCCGTGACGCTGAGGCGAAGTGCACGATCCCGCTCGGCGGTGAGCTCGTACGCCTGGATGACCGACTGGCCTGGCTGAAGGTTGTCGGTCTCGCCAAAGACCGTGATCAGATCCTCGGTTCCGTCAATGCCGAGCACCGTCTCGGTCACGTGAACATCGTTGAGGGGCTGATCGCCGGTGTTGCGCGATTCGAAGCACATGGTGATCTCATCGCCCGGCTCGAAGACGACCTCGTTGGACTGCTGCCCTGGGCAGCCGATGCCGTCATCGTGGCCCTCGTACAAGGTGAAGAAAAGGCCGATCGAGTTGTTCACCCGGTCTTGCTCGAGCGTAAGTGTGATCGTAGCGAGGTCGATCCGGTCGCGAAGTGTGCGGAGCTGACCACGCATGACCTCGAGATCGCTCTCACGGTTGAGGAGCAGCTGCTCGAGCTCGGCGAAGTCGGTGAGTGTGATCGTGTTCTCCATCGCCTCACGGAGACGCTGTACGCCGAGGTCGGCAACTTCGATACGGCTCTCCAGATCGACGACGCGTTCGGTAACGTCGTCGGTGGTGACCGTCTGGTTGCGGAGCTCGCCGATGCCTCCGAGTCGGGAAAGGGCCTCAGAGAAGTCTTCAGGACGGACCTTGAACACGATCGTCGATCGCGGCTCGGCTCCACCTTGGGTGTTTTGTCCGAACACGAAACCACCGATGTCGCTAATGATCTGTGTGGCCTCTTCACCTGCTTCCGACACATCGTCGACACCCACATTGATCGTCGCGGTGAAGATGATCTCGCGCCCGAGCTGCTGCGTGTTCAGCGGCGGAGGAGTCCCACCACCCGAACCGATTACGTCCTGTTCGTCGGCGAAATCGTCCGCTTCGCTGGTTCCTTGAGCCGCCGCCGGGGCTTCCGTGTCATCGGCGGCATCTTCCACCGCATCGGAGTCGCCACCATCGGAGTCGAACGAGCCGGAGTTGTCAGCCGCGGCCATCTCGGTCGCGTCAGACGCGGTATCAGAAGTGGCGTCGTCGTCATCCCCGCTGCAGGCGGCCAGCACAAGGCCGAGCACGGTCAGAATCACGAAGAAGTAGCGCCGCAGTCGGTGCAATTTCGGGATGGGCGTTGGTTGCGCCATTGGGATGATCTCCTCGTCTCAGGGCAGGAGGGTGCCGCGTGGGTTCAACTCTTCTACGTCCATCGGCCACGTTTGGTTCCCAATTACTTTGTTTCCCGCTCGTTCCTCGCTCCCGGCAATCGCACATTCGCCTTCGGCTCGGTGTGCTCTGCGGACTGCCAGAGGCCGGCCTCCGTCGCTCGTCCCTCGCTCCTGGCGCGCTGGCGTCCCTTCGTGCGTACACGCGGCCGTGGGTCTGGCCGACCGCAACATACGGCGTAAGGGGTCAGGCCCCTTTCTCGAAATAGGGGTCAGGGTGGTTTCAAGTGGTGGCCGCGACGAGTTTGTTGAATTGTTCTGCGGGTGTTTCCCAGTTGAGTGTCTTGCGTGGCCGTTCGTTTAGCAAGGCGGAAATGTCATCAAGTTGGTCTTGGGTGTGCGATGACAGGTCGGTGCCTTTGGGAAGGAACTGTCGGACGAGCCCGTTCCAGTTCTCGTTGCTACCTCTTTGCCACGGCGATTTCGGATCGCAGAAGAACACGGGAATCCCGGTGTCGACTGTGAAACGCGCATGTGAAGCGAGTTCGGAGCCCTGGTCCCAGGTCAATGACCGCAACACATGCTTGGGTAATCGGGCGATCTCGGTTCCGATGCGATCAGCGACAACATCAGCCTGTTTCGAATCGACCTGAACCAGCATCCCGAACCGGGTGGCCCGTTCCACCAACGTCACCACAGACGAACGGCCATTACGCCCCAAAATCAGATCGCCTTCCCAATGCCCGGGAACTGCCCGATCCTCAACCTCGGCAGGCCGCTCGGAAATATTGATCATCCCGGGCACCGACGACCCGTTCCCCCGCTGGCCCCGCACCTCCCCATGGCTACGACGTCGCACCCGACCAGACCGCAAGAACACCGTGAGTTCCTTACGTAACTCAGGCTTGGCCTGCACAAAGAACGCCTGATAAATCGACTCGTGAGACACCCACCACTCTGGCTCATCGGGATGCTCGCGCTTCAACCGATTCGAGATCTGTTCCGGCGACCATTTCTTCGTACCCAACAAGAACAACACGATCTCAAACAACCACGGCCGCTCCTGCACCCACGTATCCCGACCCCGACACGCCTCCCGCCGTGCCCGCGCATGAGCCCCAGACGGCGAATACCGCTCACGGCCACCATTGTTGCGAATCTCCCGCCACACCGTCGACCGATGAAACCCCAACCGAGAACCAATCACCGAATCCGACTCACCAGCAACAACCCCAACCAGAATCTGCTCACGATCCGTCACCGTCAACGACCCAGCCCGACACCCCACCACTCGAGTTCTCATCATTTCCTCATGATGATCCCGACATCGCACCACCGTCCCCACCGACAACCCCGACACCCGAGCCGCAGCACGCAACGACGCACCCCCAGCCAACGCCTCCAACGCCACCACCACCACCGACCTCGAAATCTCACGACGCCCCATCAATCCCTCCCAGGACCAACCGTCGCGCTCACCACTTGAAACCACCCAGGCCCCATTTTCCGCGAGTGTCGGGCCGAAGTCCCGAGGTGTCGTAGCGTGTGATCTCTGGCCTATGACGAGGGCGATGAGAGGTTCACCGTTACCGTTGTGTGGTGCAACGCCGCGAAGACCTTCGAAACATCGCCATGATCGCCCACGTCGATCATGGAAAGACCACCCTCGTCGATGCCCTGCTAAAGCAGGCAGGAGTTTTCAGCGACCACGGTGAAGTCGTCGAGCGGGTCATGGACAACACCGACCTCGAGAAGGAAAAGGGCATCACGATCCTCGCCAACAATGCGGCGGTCACGTGGGGCGACACCAAGATCAACATCGTCGACACCCCAGGACACGCCGACTTCGGTGGCGAGGTCGAACGTGCGCTCACCATGGTCGACGGCGTGGTGCTGCTGGTCGATTCGAGTGAAGGACCGCTTCCTCAGACTCGTTTCGTGCTCGGCAAAGCGATGCACCTCGGCCTGCCTGTCGTGCTAGTGATCAACAAGATCGACCGCGCTGACGCACGTATCAGCCAAGTTGTGGACGAGGTGTACGACCTCTTCATCGACATCGGTGCCGACGAGGACCAGATCGACTTCCCGATCGTCTACACCGCAGCGCGGTTGGGGTATGCCCAGATGAGCATGGACGACGAGAAGGGCACCGATATGGCACCGCTGTTCGAAACACTCATCAAGTCGATTCCCCCAGCAGAGTTCGAAGAGGATCACCCAACCCAAGTTTGGGTCACGAACCTCGACGCCTCGCCATATCTCGGTCGTATCGCCATCTGCCGCGTCATACAGGGCACGATTCGCAAGGGCCAGCAAGTTGCTTGGTGTAAGACCGATGGCACCATTGGACAGGCCAAGGTGGCAACCCTCACAGTGACCGACGGGATTACGGCCGTCGACGTTGAAGAGGCTGGACCGGGCGAGATCGTTCAGATTTCCGGGATCGAAGAGATCATGATCGGTGAGACCCTCGCCGACCTCAACGACCCTCGGCCGCTGCCCGTCATCACGGTCGACGAACCGACGCTGTCGATGACCATCGGTACGAACACCTCGCCACTCGCTGGCAAGGACGGCAGCAAGCTCACCGCTCGCCAGATCAAGGATCGTCTCGACAAAGAACTCGTCGGCAACGTATCGATTCGGGTGATCGACACCGAGCGCCCCGACACCTGGGAAGTCCAGGGACGTGGAGAGCTCCAACTGGCCGTGCTTGTCGAGACGATGCGCCGCGAGGGGTTCGAGCTCACCGTGGGCAAGCCCGCGGTACTCACCAAGGAGATCGACGGCAAGCTCCATGAGCCGACTGAACGTCTCACCATTGACGTTCCCGAGGAGTATGTCGGCGCCGTCACGCAGATGCTCGGCGAACGCAAGTCCAAGATGGAGAACATGGCGAACCACGGCGATGGCTGGGTTCGACTCGACTACATCGTGCCAGCGCGTGCGTTGATCGGCTTCCGCACGATGTTTATGACCGAGACCCGAGGCACGGGGCTCGCGAACCATGTGTTCGATGGTTGGATCCCTTGGGTCGGCCAGATTCGTACCCGGATCACCGGCTCGATCGTTGCCGATCGCATGGGCTCGACCACCACGCACGCGATCGAATTGATTCAGGAGCGATCAGCCCTCTTCGTCGGCCCTGGCGTCCAGGTGTACGAAGGCATGATCATCGGAGAGAACCCACGATCAGAAGACATGGACGTGAACATCGGCCGAGAGAAGAAGCTCAACAACATCCGCACGCAGTCCTCGGACGACACCATTCGTCTGGTGCCGCCGCGGATCCTGTCGCTTGAAGCCGCTCTCGAAACGATCGCCGATGACGAGTGTGTCGAAGTGACCCCCGGGTTCATACGTCTCCGCAAGGTCAGCCTCGATTCGGGCATCCGGGCACGCGAGTTGAAGCGTCTCAAGGCCTCCCGCGAGGCCGCCAAGGCGACCGCCTAGGTTGGCCGAGGTATGGAATCGGACAATCTGGTAGCGCAGGTTTCCCAGGCGAACGCCGACTACTACGACGCATTCGAACGCCAAGACATCGATTTGATGGCCGAGGTGTGGGAACACAGCGAGCGTGCGACGTGTACGCACCCAGGCTGGCCGACGCTGCACGGGACGGACATCATTCTCGACTCCTACGCAGCGATCTTCGGGGGACCGCAGAGCCTGCAGGTAATCCTCACGAACGAACGCGTCATGGTTGAAGGAAACTTCGCGTACGTGTCGGTCGACGAGAACCTTGTCGACCAGGGCGGGAATGCGGCAGCCACGGCTGCGCTGAACGTGTTCGTCTCGGACGGCGAGCGCTGGAACATCGTGGTCCACCATGGGTCGCCCATCGTGAGTCGCTAGCCGGCGCAACAACCCCAGGCGTTGTTCGACTAATTGTCAAAATGTCTGCGAGGTCACAACCCCTCGAGGACGGCACCTCCGCCGGACAACACGCCGCGACGCCAGCGTCGCGGCGTGGCGATAATGGCGCGGGGATAATCCTCGAACATCCACCGACCGAAGTTGCGACGAGTCCAGTCGTTCGTGCCGACTGCGCGAAGAGCCAACTCTGCAGCTCGGGGGTAGGAGAGGATCTTGCCGAGCAGCGATGCCATCTTGTGGTCCGCCACGAGGTGGGATCGGACCGCAGCCTCGTAGACGCGTCCGGCTTCGTCGAAGTCTGTTGGATGAGCGAGGATTGCTGCGGCGGCTTCTCGGCCAGTGAG
>CAXMRH010000092.1:0-18281 GCA_964196045.1 uncultured Chthoniobacterales bacterium
CCAGCGGAAGCTAGCGCTGACGAAGAAGCCCAAGACGCCGACGTGGAGGGATCGAGCGATGCGGAAAGCAGCGAGTTTGGTGCCGATTCACACGCTCCGCTCGAGGACGGCTCCATGCCAGAGGGTTACCCCGTAAAAGGCAACGCTGATTCGATGAAGTTCCACCAGCGGGATGGCCGTTGGTACGAAGCCACGGTTGCCGAGGTCTGGTTCACGACCGCAGACGCAGCCACCGCTGCCGGGTTCGTCGAAGCCGGCACGAAGGCCACAACTGCTTCGGAAGAAGAGGAGTAAGCAATGGCGACCGATCTTCGCGATGTGCTCATCGCCCCAGTTGTCTCCGAGAAGAGCTACGGCCTCCTCGAAGAAAACGTCTACACCTTCACCGTCGCACCAGATGCCTCGAAGCCAGAAATCAAACAGGCTGTCGAGACGATCTTTGATGTGACGGTAGTGAAGGTCAACACGCTGAACCGCAAGGGAAAGCGCAAGCGCAACCGTCGTAACGGCACGTTCGGCAAGCGCTCCGACACCAAGCGAGCAATGGTCACGCTCGTCGACGGTGACGAAATCGACCTGTTCGAGGTGTGATCAGATGACTCTGCGTAAGCGCAAGCCAACAAGCCCCGGACGCCGTTTCCAGACGTCGTCCGACTTCTCCGAGATCACGAAGACGGCTCCTGAGAAATCTTTGCTCGAGAGCAAGACGCGGACCGGCGGTCGAAACAGCTACGGCCGGAAGACGTCTCGTCATCGCGGTGGCGGTCACAAGAAGCAGTATCGCAAGATCGATTTCCGTCGGAACAAGGACGGCATCCCGGCAAAGGTTGCTGCGGTCGAATATGACCCGAACCGATCCTGTCGAATCCTGCTGCTGCACTACTTCGACGGCGAGAAGGCCTATGTGCTTGCTCCCGAGGGAGTTGGCGTCGGAGAGATCCTTCAAAATGGACACGGCGCCGAGATCAAGCCTGGCAACGCACTTCCATTGCGCTATGTCCCAGTCGGTACGACACTGCACAATGTCGAAATGCAGCCTGGCGGTGGCGGAAAGATGTCGCGCTCAGCTGGGTCGAGTGTGCAGCTTGTTGCCAAAGACGGGCCCTATGCCATCCTTCGTCTCCCGAGCACTGAAATGCGTCGAGTGCCCATCGATTGCCGTGCAACCATCGGCACCGTTGGAAACTCCGAGCATGAGCTCATCAAGATAGGCAAGGCAGGCCGCAACCGCTGGAAGGGCGTTCGCCCCCAGACTCGTGGTGTTGCCATGAACCCAGTCGACCACCCACACGGTGGTGGCGAAGGCAAGACCTCCGGTGGTCGCCACCCGGTCTCCCCATGGGGCAAGCCTGAAGCACGTACCCGTTCCGACAAGAAACAGTCCGACCAGATGATCATTCGTCGACGCCGCAAGCGCGGATCGCGGAGGTAACGAACCATGCCACGCAGCCTCAAGAAGGGCCCTTTCGTCGACGAGCATCTGCTCAAGAAGGTCGATGCACTCAACGAGAAGAACGAAAAGGCCGTCATAAAGACCTGGTCCCGTCGTTCGACCATCATTCCCGACATGCTCGGCCACACCTTGGCCGTGCACGACGGACGTAAGCACGTCCCGGTGTACGTCACCGAGTCGATGGTTGGCCACAAGCTTGGCGAGTTCGCCCCGACGCGTACCTTCAAGTTCCACGCTGGCCAAGAGCGGGGAGCCCGCCGATGACCGGTCCAAAGACCAACGAACGTCCGGGCACACGCGCTTCGGTGCAGCACGTCCGTGCTTCGGCCTACAAGGCCCGCGCGGTTCTCAACGAGATCCGCGGTCTGCACATCGCCGACGCTGCCGACTACCTCGACCTGTGCGAGCGCGGAATTGCCGAACCGATTGGGAAACTCCTCGATTCTGCCGTTGCCAACGCCGAGCACAACGATCTCCAGGATGCCGAAGAGCTGTTCGTCTCTGCGTGCTATGCGGACGAAGGCCCGACGATGAAGCGCTGGCGCCCACGTGCTCGTGGACGAGCGACTCGTATTCGTAAGCGCACGTGCCACATCACGCTGATCGTTTCTCGTATGGACGACGATCGTCTCGACGTCCGCCGCAACCGTGCGGAACGTCGTGCCTCTGGCGCATCTGCCCCCAAGGCCAACCGCGCCGCACGCGTCGCCAAGTCCAAGGGCGAAGATGCAGTCTCGGACGCCGCTGTCGACGAAGTATCGGCAGACGCCAAGGTCAGCGCTATCGCTGCTCCGGCTGATGGCGATCACCCGTACGGCGACGGCTCACACGCTCCGCTCGACGACGACTCGATGCCAGAGGGTTTCCCCGTCAAGGGCAACGCCGACTCTGGCAAGTTCCACCAGCCTGATGGCCGTTGGTACGAGGCCACCATTGCTGAGGCTTGGTTTGCAGACGCTGCATCGGCAGAGGCAGCTGGCTTTGTCGAAGCCGGAAGCAAAGCCAAGACGTCCGATTCGGAAGAGGAAGAGTAACTATGGGTCAAAAGATCAACCCCTACGGCTTCCGGCTCGGTATTACCACCGACTGGAAGAGCCGTTGGTTCGCTAGCCGTGCGGACTATGCGAACTTCGTCATCGAAGACTCGGTGATCCGCGAGTTCATCATGAAGGATCTGCCGCACGCAGCGATTTCGCGCATCGAGATCGAGCGCAAGTCGAGCCGAGACAGCCTTCGTGTCGACGTGCACACCGCTCGTCCCGGAATCGTGATCGGCCGGAAGGGTGCAGAGGCAGACCGTCTTCGTACCGGACTTGCCAAGATCACCGGCAACCAGAAGGTGCAGCTGAACATTCAGGAGATCAAGACCCCTGAGCTTGACGCTGCGCTGATCGCTCAAGGTGTTGCCGACCAACTCCAGGGCCGTGTCGCGTTCCGTCGTGCCATGAAGCGAGCCGTGCAGAATGCACAAAAGGCTGGCGCCCTCGGCATCAAGGTCCAGACCTCCGGTCGCCTTGGTGGCTCGGAGATGGCGCGGCGTGAGTGGTACCGCGAAGGTCAGGTGCCGTTGCACACGCTTCGCGCCGAGATCGACTACGGCTTCCGCGAAGCACACACGGCCGCTGGACGCATTGGCGTCAAGGTGTGGATCTACACCGGTGAACGTCTGCCATACAAGAGCGAGGCGCAGGACAAGATCCAGCGCGAAGCAGCGATGGCCGTTGGGGAAACCTCCGGCCAGAACAAGCCTCGCCAGGTCGTGTCAAGCCCGTCAGCACCACGCAAGCCAGCTGCATCCGAGGCCGAGGCCGAGGTCCCAGAAGAAGAACTGGTTCCGCTGGTCAAAGAAGCCGATCCCGAGTTCGAGAAGCTCCTTGCCGAGGAAGAGGCCATCGAGGCCACCACTCGCACCAAGGACGAAGCTCCAAACTTCCGTCCCGGCGACGCGGACTGAGAGGTAGGACCCAAATGTTGATGCCCCGTAAGGTCGCACATCGTAAACATCACCGTGGCCGCATGCGTGGAAACGCAAAGGGCGGCACCGAGGTCACCTTTGGTGACTACGGCCTCCAGGCTCTCGAGCCAGGATGGATCACCGCTCGTCAGATCGAGGCTGCACGTATTGCCATGACCCGTCACATCAAGCGTGGCGGCAAGGTCTGGATCAACGTGTTCCCTGACAAGCCGGTCACCGAGAAGCCAGCCGAGACCCGAATGGGATCAGGCAAGGGCAACCCGGAACGCTGGGTCGCTGTAGTGCGTCCCGGTCGTGTCTTGTTCGAGCTCTCGTTCTATGACGAGGAAGTCGCACGTGAAGCGATCGATCGTGCGATCCAGAAGATGCCGATCAAGTGCAAGTTCGTCAAGCGCGAGGAGGGCTTCTAATGGCAAAGGCAAAGAAGCTGGCCGAACTCTCAGACGCAGATCTCTTGACGCGTCTCGAAGAAACATCCGAAGAGCTGTTCAACCTGCGTTTCCAGAACGCAACTGGCCAGCTCACCAACGTTCGCCGCATCAGGGTCGTCCGTCGTGACAAGGCCCGCGTTCTCACCGAGCTTCGTACTCGCGAGATCGCAGCGGCAGAAGCACTTGAAGCTGAGGAGGTCGCATCATGAGCGACGCTGTAACACCTGAGGCTGACGCCTCAGCGGAAGCTGCAACTGAAGCAGTCGCAGAAGCTCCAGCCGCCGCTACCACGGACGCTGGCCCGACGGAAGCGAGCGACGCGGTAGCACCTGAGGCTGACGCCTCAGGAGAAGCTGCAACTGAAGCAGTCGCAGAAACACCAGCCGCCTCGACCACGTCCACCGGCGTGGCGGAAGCGAGCGACGCGGAAGACGAGCGAGCGAACCCCCGCAAGGTGCGTGAAGGTTTTGTCGTGTCGACGTCGATGGACAAGACCGCAGTCATCGAATCGATCGACCGTGTACGTCACCGGCGTTATGCCAAGACCGTGCAGCGCAGTACGAAGCTGTTCGCTCACGACGAGACGAATGACGCAAACGTCGGCGACCTTGTCCGGATCCAAGAGACCCGTCCGCTGTCGAAGAAGAAGCGCTGGCGTCTCGTCGAAATCATCGAGAGGGCGCGCTAGATGATTCAGCAAGAGAGTCGACTCAAGGTCGCCGACAACTCTGGTGCGAAGGAAATCCTCTGCATCAAGGTCCTCGGGGGCACGCGCCGCCGCTACGCAAGTATCGGCGACGTCATCGTGGCCACCGTCAAGGACGCAACTCCTGGCGCTGCTGTCAAGAAGGGCGAGGTCGTCAAGTGCGTCGTCGTCCGTGTCAAGAAGGAAATTCGCCGTCCGGATGGTTCATACATCCGATTCGACGAGAACGCGGCTGTGCTGATCAATGATGCAAGCCAGCCACGTGGAACCCGCATCTTTGGCCCGGTCGGTCGTGAGCTTCGTGACAAGAAGTTCATGCGCATCGTGTCGTTGGCACCGGAGGTCCTCTAGTGAAGATCAAGAAGGGCGACAAGGTTCGCGTTCTCGCCGGCAAGGATCGTGGAAAGGAAGGCATCGTCATGTTTGCCTTTCCTGTCAAGAACACGGTCATCGTCGAGGGTGTGAACCTCGCCAAGAAGCACCAGCGTCCACAAGGCGAAAGCCAGCCGGGCGGAATCATCGACAAGGACATGCCAATGCACGTGTCCAATGTCGCGATGATCAGCCCGAAGGACGGCAAGCCGACCCGGGTTGGATACAAGTTCCTCGAAGACGGCAGCAAGGTGCGCGTCTGCAAGCGGACAGGAGTAGAGATCGATGGCTGATACCGCAGTTGCAAGCCCGACCCTCAAGGCCCAGTACTTCAACGAGATCCAGGCGAAGCTCAAAGAGGACCTTGGACTCGACAACATCATGCAGGTTCCCAGGCTCGAGAAGATCTCGGTGAACATGGGCGTTGGTGAAGCCGCTCTCAACAAGAAGGCGCTCGTCGGTGCCCTCGAAGATCTGGCGATCATCACGGGTCAGAAGCCCTCGGTGACCAAAGCCAAGAAGAGTCTCGCGAGCTTCAAGCTCCGCGAGGGTCAAACGATCGGCGCACGTGTCACCCTTCGCGGTGATCGCATGTACGACTTCCTCGACCGTGTCATCTCGCTCGCAACACCGCGAATCCGAGACTTCCGAGGCCTTCCCACGAAGAGCTTCGACGGCCGTGGCAACTACACCTTTGGTGTAACCGAACAGTTGATCTTTCCCGAGATCAACTACGACAACGTCGACGTCGTTCGCGGCATGGACATCACCATCGTCACCACCGCAACGAACAACGAGCACGGCAGAGCACTGCTCGAGGCATTTGCATTCCCATTCCGGAAGGATGGCCAGTAATGGCAAAGAAGGCGCTCGTAAACAAGCAGCAGAAGACGCCGAAATTTAAGGTCCGCGCGTATACCCGGTGCCGCAAGTGCGGCCGACCGCGCAGCGTGTACAAGAAGTTCGGCCTGTGCCGCATCTGCCTCCGGCAGATGGGCCATGCCGGCGAGATTCCTGGTCTCAAGAAGGCCAGCTGGTAGGGGAGGGAGACACAAAATGACAATGACCGACCCCATCGCAGACATGCTCACGCGTATCCGCAACGCCAACACGGCGATGCATGACGACGTGTCGATGCCATCATCCAAGCTCAAGGAGACGCTCGCAGAGCTACTCCTATCAGAGGGCTACATCACTAGCTACAACGTTGCTGACAACCCAGCCGGTCCCGGCCGAGTCCTCAGCATCGATATGAAGTACTCACCAGAGCGCAAGCGCGTGATCTCGGGCATTACCCGAGTGAGCAAGCCTGGGCTCCGTGTGTACCGCAAGTCCACAGAGGTCCCACGAGTGTTGGGCGGTCTCGGCGTTGCCGTGCTGTCGACCAATCGTGGTCTCATGACCGATCGTGAAGCCCGTCGCCGCCGTGTTGGTGGCGAGGTGCTCGCGTACGTCTGGTAGGAGCATCCATGTCACGTATTGGAAACGCCCCGATCACCGTCCCAACAGGGGTCGATGTGTCCGTAGCGGGCACTGACGTCACCGTGAAGGGTTCGAAGGGTGAGCTGTCGATAACACTCCCCGGCAGCATCACCGCATCGGTCGATGACGGAGTGGTCACTTTGGCTCGTCCTGACGACACCGGCGATCACAAGGCCATGCATGGTCTTGCTCGCACACTCGTGGACAACATGATCATCGGCGTCAGCGAGGGCTTCAGCAAGAAGCTCGAGATCGTTGGCGTTGGTTACCGTGCAGCCGCAAAGGGCAGCAATGCCCTTGAGATGCAGTTGGGCTTCAGCCACCCCGTCAACATCCAGGCACCTGAAGGAATCGAGTTCGAGGTTCCTGTCCAGACCGAGATCATCGTCAAGGGCATCGACAAGCAGCTTGTCGGCCAGGTCGCGGCAGACATTCGCAAGTGGCGCAAGCCTGAGCCCTACAAGGGCAAGGGAATCAAGTACGAAGGCGAGCGGGTCATCCGCAAGGCAGGAAAGGCAGCCAAATAATGAAGAACATTTCTGCCGAACGCCGACGTAACCGTCAGCGCCGTCATTTTCGAGTGCGCAAGTCGGTGCACGGCACCGCTGCCCGTCCTCGGTTGGCCGTCTTCCGATCGAATCGTCACATCGTGGCGCAGGTCATCGACGACGATGCAGGACTAACCGTCGCGACCGCGAGCACCGTCGAGAAGGGCTGGGATGGTCGTGGAAACACGGTCGACGCAGCCTCCAAGGTCGGCGCCGTTGTTGCGGGTCGAGCCAAAGAAGCTGGTATTACCTCCGTCGTGTTCGACCGCGGCGGCAATCTCTATCACGGACGGGTCGCCGCTCTGGCTGACGCTGCTCGTGAAGCAGGACTGGAGTTCTGATGGCGCAGGAAAACAACAATCGCAACGACCGCAACAGTGGCCGCAATGATCGTGACAACGATGGTGGTCTTCGCGACTCCCGCGTGATTCATATCAACCGCGTCGCCAAGGTCGTCAAGGGTGGTCGACGTTTCAGCTTCACCGCTCTGGTCGTCATTGGCGACGGCAAAGGTCAGGTTGGACTTGGTTACGGCAAGGCCAAGGAGGTGCCCCTCGCCATTCAGAAGGGCACCGAAGAGGCCAAGCGGAACCTGTTCTCCGTACCCCTTGCTGGCACCACGATCGTCCATCCGGTTCTGGGCTCGATGGGCGCCGGCAGTGTGCTCATGAAGCCCGCAGCTCCTGGTACCGGCGTGATCGCCGGCGGCGCTGCTCGCGCCATCCTGGAAGAGGCTGGCATCCAAGACGTGCTGTGTAAGTCACTCGGTTCACCGAACCACATCAACGTCGCCCGTGCAACGATCGCTGGCCTGAAGGATCTCAAGCGGCCGGACGAGATTGCTCGTCTGCGTGGACTCGATCCCGAAGATTTCGTGCCTGCTGGTCTGCTGCGAGCGTACAAAGAGTCCGAGCGCGACGGTGTCGACCCCGCAACGGCCGGTGTCGCGACGCAGGGAGGCAACTAATGGCCGATCTGAACATCACGCAGGTTCGTTCGACGATTGGTTGCAAGCCCAAGCAGCGCGGAACTATCCGTGCCCTTGGTCTTGGCCGTATCGGACGCACCGTTACAAAGCCCGATTCCCCTGAGGTTCGCGGCATGATCAGCCGGGTTCCGCACCTGGTTTCCGTCGAGGAGGCGTAATGGCCATCAAGGTCCATGATCTCAAGCCCGCCGAGGGCTCCACAAAGAACGCAAAGCGCAAGGGCCGTGGCATCGGTGGCAAGGGTGGCAAGACCGCAGGCCGAGGTACTAAGGGTCAGCGCTCTCGCGGACGAGGCAAGGTCCGTCAGGGTTTCGAGGGCGGCCAGATGCCGCTGCAGAAGCGGGTCCCGAAGCTTCGCGGCTTCACGAACCCCTTCCGCGTCGAATACCAGGCGATCAACCTCGATACGATCGCAGAGAGCGGCCTCATCGATGTCTCGCCAGAAACACTGCGCGCACAGGGCTTGGTTTCCAAGACCTCGCTGATCAAGATTCTTGGCCGTGGCGAAGTCGCCGCGGGCGTGAATGTGAAGGCACACGCGTTCTCCAAAAGCGCTGCAGAAGCCATCACCGCTGCCGGTGGGACGATGGAAATTCTTCCCAAGCCATGGGGCGACGCACCTCGTCCGCCTGCAAAGGGCAACCAGCACACGAACCGCTGAGCGGTTCAGCTGCCTTGTTCGGCTCGCGGCCGAAGGCGCAGCATGTTCCGCTACGGTAAGACAACGATTCTCGACAGGGAGCGCACGTGCTTTCACGCATTGCAAACATGTTCCGGGTTCCGGATCTTCGCAACAAGATCCTGTTCACGCTGTTCGTATTGGCCCTCTACCGCCTCGGGTCCTTCATCCCGTCGCCGGGAATCGACACGGGGGCCGTGCAGCAATTGCGCGAGAACAGCAATCAGCAGGGCGGCATTCTCGCCTACGTGCAGCTGTTCTCCGGTGGTGGTCTGACGACCTTTGCGATCTTTGCTCTCGGTGTTCTTCCGTACATCACGGCATCGATCATCATGCAGGTGCTCGGCGTCGTGGTGCCACGAATCGAACAGTGGCAACAACAAGGTGCTGTTGGTCAGCGCAAGATCACGCAGTGGACTCGTTACCTGACGATCGCTATCGCCATCATCCAGTCGACGAGCTTCTCGTTCCTCTTCAACCGGTCGGATGGCCTTGGCGGCGGTTTCGTACTGCTACCCAAGTTCAACGTCTGGACGGTGCTGTTGGTGGTTCTCACACTCACGGCGGGCACGGCCCTCGTCATGTGGATGGGTGAGCTCATCACCCAAAAGGGCATCGGCAACGGTATGTCGTTGATCATCTTCGCCTCGATCGTGAGTCAGTTCCCGGCTCAATTCAGTGCACTCTGGACCAACGAGGGACTCATAGCGGTCATCGCATTCTCGATTATCCTCAGTATTGCGCTCGTGGGAATCGTGTTCGTCGAGAACGGTCAACGTCGCATCCCTGTCAACTTCGCCAAGCGGGTCGTGGGTCGCAAGATGTACGGCGGCCAGAGCACCTACATCCCACTGAAGGTGAACCAGTCGGGGGTGATCCCGATCATCTTCGCCAGTTCGGTCTTGTACCTGCCGAACCTGATCGCCGTTGCCTTGCCGAACACTGGCTGGGGCAATGGCATTCGAAACTTCGTGAACGACAACCTGGTCAACCCGGCATCGCCGCTGTATCTGCTCGTGTTCGGGTTCATGATCGTCGGATTCGCGTACTTCTACACCGCCATCACCTTCGACCCGGCAAAACAAGCGGACACCATTCGCAAACAAGGTGGATTCATCCCGGGTATCCGTCCGGGGCCACAGACCGAGCACTATCTCGCACGCATTCTTACGAGAATCACGTTGCCAGGTGCGCTCTTCATCGCAGCGGTTGCACTGTTACCAAACCTTATGATGCGGGCCTTGGGCTTCGATCTGACGGGTACGCACAGCGGTGGTCTTGGTGCAGCCGGGTTCGGATTCATAGGAATCTCCATTCTCATCGCTGTAGGTGTTGCACTCGAGACGATGAAACAGATCGACAGTCAGCTCATGATGCGTAACTACGAGGGCTTCCTCGGCAAGAAGAAGTAGAGGTCACGGTGGCGCCACGAATTGTTGTTCTTGGGCGGCAAGGAGCAGGCAAGGGCACGCAGTGCGCCCTGCTCGTCGCTGAATATGGAATCGTCCACGTTTCGACGGGGGACATGCTCCGTGCTGCTGTCGAAGCAGGAACCGAACTCGGCCAACAAGCCGAGGCGATCATGAATTCTGGTGGTCTCGTCTCCGATGAGATCATAAACGGGATCGTTGCGGAGCGCTTGGCTGAGGCCGACGTCATCGAGCACGGCGTTCTCCTAGACGGTTTCCCTCGAACCACGAACCAGGCCGACAAGCTCGAGTCGATCTTCGCCGAACAGGGCGTAGAGCTCACTGCAGCCCTCAACATCGACGTGCCGCTCGAAGAGGTCACCGCACGCATGATGAGCCGCGGTCGTGAGGACGACACCGAGGAGGGCATCGCTCGGCGCCTCAGCCTCTATGAGGAGCAGACAGCGCCGCTGCTGCAGTGGTTTGCTGACCACAACAAGCTCGTCGTCGTTGACGGTCTCGGGGAGGAAGATGATGTCTTCTCCCGCGTCGCAGGAGCGCTCTCGCTCTAAGGACTGCCGGTTGCCCCTCGCTCGGGTCCTTCAGGCCACTCTGCCGAAGAACGTCATGAGGGCTTCTTCGGACATCGAGGCATCGGGTCGTTCGTTGAACGCGAAAATGACAAGAGACCGCGTGGTCGCTCCCTCGACCGGGGTCACCCGATGTAGTGCGTTGCGCCCTCGGAACAGCACGAGATCTCCGGGTTTGAAGTCGAGCGTGTGTACGGAAATACACCCATCGATGACTCGGCTGACCGCCTCGAAGGCCATGTCGCCAGCCTCTGCATCACGAATATTCGGTACGTATTCGAAGACACCGCCCCCGACCGGCGACTGAAGCAACATCGTGACCGATGAGGCGGACGTGTCGAAGTGCCAGCCGAGCTCCATGCCGTCGCCGGCGACGCTGATCACGATTGATGAGAGCTTGTCCGGGTACGGGTGCACTGCCTCCATGTCGAGCACTGCTTGCAAGAACGAGCGGAGGGCGGAGTCTTCGTAGATCTCACGGAGCGGTGAGTCCGCGGCGATCAGATCGTCGGCAATAAGTCCCTTGTTGCTTGTGACGGGGCGGTTGTACGGATGATCCGGAGGAAGATCTGGATCATCCGCGGCGAGATACACGTTGTGTGTGGCGTTCGAGTAGTACGCGGTGTTCTCGAGGTCGGCTGATTCCTGTGCGGCGAGAGCGATGGTTTCGGACGTGAAGAAGCTCCGTAGGACGAGCGCTCCGTCTGCATCCAGTTGGGCTCGGCACGCGGCTACGAACTTCGCATCGTCGATTGGATGAGATCCAATGATGAACCGACTCATAACTCATCTTGCACCAGGCCGGTTCGAACGTCGAACTGGGCGCCCTACCTACGTGGAGGCGGCCGCTCCGAACGCGATGGCCAGAACCACGAGTCCAATGATGATGAGGATTCCGACGGCGACCAACACCGTGCCGATGATGCCCACGATCTTGCCTGCCTGCGCTGTGTCTCGTTTGGAGGGATCACGGCGTCCGGAATCAATCGCAGCGATCTCCTTGTGTGCCAAGTACCAGCCAACTGGGCAGAGCACACCGCCACACACCACCAGACCCACCACACTGAGTACCAGTGCGAGCACCGCCTGTGACTCCTCTGGATACACGGTCCTGTAGCCCGGAGGAGGGACAGGCGGTACCGGCGGCTGAGCCGACCACTCTCGATCTGGGGGCTTTCCATCCTGTTCCACGAGTTTTTCCTATCACATCTTGATTCGGCTCATGCCCAACCAAGCTCGTCCAGGCGCTCATCATCGATTCCGAAGTGATGCGCCACCTCATGGATGACCGTTGTACGTATCTCCTCGATCAGTTCGTCCCTTGTGGAGCACAGCTCACAGAGTGCGACGCGATAGATCGACACTTTGTCGGGCATCTCGAGCAGCCCATACGCCTCCCGTTCAGTCAAAGGAGTGCCCTCGTAGAGGCCGAGCAAGCCGTCCTCGTCAAGATTGTGATCTTCGACAACGATCACCACGTTGTCCATGAGTGCGGCGAGACCCTCGTCGATCGCGTCGAGTGCTGTCTCGACGTGCGCTTCGAATTCGTCGATCGGTATGAGATTCACTGCCAGATCGTAGTTCGATTGTTTCAATCTTCAGTTGGTTGCTTCGGCCGCGCCCGCTAACGTGAACCGCTGGCCTAGCGCGCGTAGATAGTGCTGCGTTAGGCGCCTACAGGAGGATTTACACTGGCGAATTCTAAAGAAGACGCGATCGTATTGGAAGGGACTGTTACCGAGCCCCTTCCAAATGCCATGTTTCGTGTTGAACTCGAAAATGGTCACAAAGTACTGGCCCATATCTCCGGCAAGATGCGGATGCACTACATCCGTATTCTCCCTGGCGATCGCGTCCAGGTAGAGCTCACTCCTTACGACCTCGAACGTGGTCGCATCACCTACCGCTACAAGTAGCGGAACAGAACGAACGAAGAGAAAGGACGCAACCGTGAAAGTACGCGCAAGCGTCAAGACAATGTGTGACAACTGCAGAGTCATCAAGCGCCACGGACGCGTCATGGTCATCTGCACAAATCCCCGACACAAGCAGAGGCAGGGCTAAACGCCATGGCACGTATTTCCGGCGTCGACATTCCACGCGACAAGCAGGTTCAGATCTCGCTCACGTACATCTTTGGTATCGGCCTGACCTCAGCACAGACATTGTGCTCCGAGCTCACCATCGAACCAACGACTCGAGTTCGCGATCTGACCGACACCGAGGTCGCACAGATTCGTAAGTACATAGAGGAACACCTGAAGGTCGAGGGCGACCTGCGTCGCCAGACCAGCCAGGACATCAAGCGCAAGATGGAGATCGGCTCCTACCAGGGAATTCGCCATCGTCGCGGCCTCCCCGTGCGTGGTCAGCGCACCCACACCAACGCTCGCACCCGCAAGGGCCCGAAGAAGACCGTCGCCGGAAAGAAGAAAGTCTAACCATGGCACCAACGCCGCAGCGCAAGAAGCGCAAGCAGTCGAAGAACGTCACGCATGGCGTGGCACACATCAAGAGCTCGTTCAACAACACGATCATCACCTTCACCGACCAGGCCGGCAACACGCTGTCGTGGGCATCGGCTGGCAACGTCGGGTTCAAGGGCTCCCGCAAGTCCACACCGTTCGCCGCACAAATGGCCGCCGAGCAGGCAGCTCGCCGAGCAATGGAACACGGCGTCCGCCGCGTCGACGTTGTTGTCCGCGGACCCGGATCAGGTCGTGAGACCGCCATCCGTTCGATCACGAATACTGGCATCGAGGTCACTGGAATCAAGGACGTCACACCGATTCCACACAACGGATGCCGACCAGCAAAACGTCGGAGGGTCTGACACATGTCTCGTTACACCGGACCAAAGGCACGCGTATCGCGTCGCCTCGGTACAAATATCTGGGGAACCAAGGGCGAGACGATCGCCCTTGACAAGCGCCCCTACCCACCAGGAGATCATGGACGTACTCGTCGTCGCGGCAACGTGAGCG
Source organism: uncultured Chthoniobacterales bacterium (assembly GCA_964196045.1). Taxonomy (GTDB): domain Bacteria; phylum Actinomycetota; class Acidimicrobiia; order Acidimicrobiales; family SHLQ01; genus SHLQ01. The sequence goes on from CAXMRH010000092.1 coordinate 13,618, forward strand.
AGTACTTGCTTCAGCTCCAGGAGAAGCAGAAGGCACGTTTCACCTACGGCCTCACCGAGAAGCAGTTCCGCAACCTCTACGCCGAGGCAAGCCGCGGTACCGACGTCACCGGTGAAACCATGCTTCGTTTCCTCGAGCTCCGTCTCGACAACGTCGTGTATCGCTCCGGGTGGGCGGCGACTCGTCCCCAGGCACGCCAATTCGTGAACCACGGACACATCGAAGTCAACGGTTCGCGCGTCGACATCCCGAGCTATCGGGTGCGCCAAGGTGATGTCATCCGCGTGTGTGCGAAGTCGCGCACTGGAGTCACCTTGCAGTGGAACGTTGACGTTCTTGACCGCTCGAAGCCAGCATGGCTCGACGCTGGGTCAGATCAGTTCGAAGCCGTTGTGCACCAGCTTCCGCTGCGTGAGCACATCGACATCCCCGTTCGCGAACAGCTCATCGTCGAGCTGTACTCGAAGTAATCCCTAATCAACCATAAGTAACACCTCGAGCATCGCTCGAGGGTCGCCTTCGAAATTCCGAGGAGAAAACATGCTGGTCATTCAGCGTCCGACGGTCGAAGCGATCGGAGAAGAAGAGAGCAACACGCAGCGATTTGCGATTGGGCCCCTCGAACGAGGACTCGGCCACACAATCGGAAGTTCACTGCGACGTACGTTGCTCTCGTCGATTCCCGGCGCCGCGATCACCCAGGTTCGTTTCGACGACGCCCTTCACGAGTTCGACACCATCCCTGGTGTCACTGAAGACGTCACCGATATCATCTTGAACCTGAAGGACATCGTCCTTCGCGTGCACTCCGATGAGCCGGTCACCCTTCGTCTCGACGTCCGTGGTCCGAAGGACGTCGTAGCGTCCGATATTCACCCACATGCCGACGTGGAAATCCTCAACGGCGACCTGCCCTTGGCGACGCTCAACAGCAAGGGACACCTTGCGATTGACATCACCGTCGATCAGGGCGCTGGTTATGTGAGTGCCGATCGGAACAACACCTCGGAGACGATCGGCGTGATTCCGATTGACTCGATCTACTCGCCCGTGCGACGAGTTGCATTCGATGTGTCGCCAACGCGTGTTGATCAGCAAGCTGATCTCGATCGTGTTGAGTTCGACATCGTGACCGACGGCTCGATCACGCCTCGCGATGCGCTTGCATCGGCGGGTGCGACGCTCCGTACGCTCGTGCAGCTCGTCGAAGAGATGAGCGACGAACCACAAGGCCTCGAACTCGGCGAGATGAGCCCAGTCGTGGCCGGGTCGCCCGACCTCGAGAAGCCGATCGAAGACCTCGATCTGTCCGAGCGTCCCCGCAACTGTTTGAAACGTGCCCAGGTCAACACCGTTGGCGAGCTCCTCGAGAAGACCGAAGACGACCTTCTTGCCATCACGAACTTTGGCCAGAAGTCGCTCGACGAAGTCATCGAGAAGCTTGACGAACGTGGCCTCACGCTGCGCACGAGGGACTGATCCACATGCCAGGACGTCCAAGAAAGGGCCCCCGTTTCGGCGGTAGCTCTTCACATCAGAAGGCCATGATGGCCAACCTTGTTGCTTCGTTGATCGCTGCCGAGGGCATCACGACCACCGAAGCGAAGGCGAAGGCCATGCGCCCGATCGCAGAAAAGATGATCACGAAGGCCAAGAAGGGCGGGGTGCACAACCACCGCCAGGTCGTCCGTTTCCTGGGTGACCGGGAGATGGCTACGAAGCTCTTCGATGAGATCGGCCCTCGCTACGTCGAGCGTCCAGGTGGTTACACCCGGATCATGAAGCTCGGTCCACGTTCAGGTGACAACGCGCCAATGGCGCGAATCGAACTGGTCTAGGCCTTCTCGGGCCTTCGCACGTTTCACGTGAAACTGAAAGCCACTGTCGCGTATAACGGCAGTGGCTTTCATGGTTTTGCACCGAACCCCGGAGTTCCCACCGTCACGGGCGCAATCGAGACGGCACTTCAAACCATCTTGGGCGAACCGGTCACGATCACGGGAGCCGGTCGTACCGACAAAGGAGTGCACTCTCGCGGGCAGGTCATCAGCTTCGACTCGCCGGAGATGATCCGCAAGAACAAGGTCGACCCCGTCAAACTCGAGCGGTCGATAAACGGACTCTGTGGCCCGAATATCATCGTGCGAGACATCGTCCTGGTGCCCGACGACTTTCACGCACGCTTTTCAGCTCGGTGGCGCCGATATCGGTACCAGGTCCTGACTTCACGCGAGCCCGACCCGCTTCGGTCTCACTTCGCCTGGCACGTGTGGGAGCCGCTCGATCTCGACGCGATGTATCGTGCGGCCGAACATTTCGTCGGCGAACATGACTTCAGTTCTTTTTGTCGGCGGCCAAAGGTCGGCGAGGACGCGCACGAGAAGCTCATGGATCGCACCGTTCTTGCCACAGAGTGGGTGGAGGCCGGTGACGACATGCTCGAGTTCTGGATCCAGGCGACTGCGTTTTGCCATCAGATGGTGCGTTCCATCGTCGGGACGATCGTCGACGTGGGAGTCGGCGACATCGCCGCTGACGATGTTCCGGCGATCATCGAGGCGAAGAACCGTAGGCTCGCCGGCCAGGTGGCACCGCCCCACGGCCTCACCTTCTGGGAAGTTCACTACCCAAATGACGTCTTGTCACAGCCATGACGAGTCGCTGAGACACGGCGGCAGGCAAGCGGGCGGTCAGGTCGAACAGGCCGGCGTCAGGGCCAATGAGCGCCCGTCTACGGTTCCGTTTGACCGCTCGGATGATCTGGCGCGCAGCCTTCTCGGCGGGCGTCCGGGCCAGCTTCTCGAAGCGATCGACGAGATCTGTGTCCTCGTCGACACTGCCGGTCGACGTCCCCCGGTCGTGGTCGACACGTGTACCCCCAGAGCTTGGTGTTCTTGCATTGCGGGCGATCGCAGTTTTGATGCCGCCGGCGTGGACCGTTGTGGCAGAGACGTTGCCTTCGTCGAGTTCGAGTTCCATCCGTAGGGCGTCCGTGTAGCCGCGTACTCCGAACTTCGCAGCGTTGTATGCGGATTGTGACGGGATGCTCACGAGCCCAAAGACGCTGGAGATATTTACGATGTGGCCTTCATCTGACGCTCGGAGGTGGGGAAGGAAGGCCTGGGTTCCGTGGACCACTCCCCAGAAATTGATGTTCATCAGCCACTCGAAGTCTTCGATCGACTGAGACTCGGCGCTATCGGCCAGCGCCACGCCTGCGTTGTTGATCACGAGGTTGCACTGACCGTGCTCTGCCGCAACACCGTCCGCCCACGTGAAGACCTGTTGACGTGATGCCACATCGACGAGGGCGGTGGTCACGCTGCGACCGCCACCGGCGCAGAGGGCATGTGTCTCGTAAAGTCCGTCGGCGTCTATGTCACTCAGCGCGAGGTGCGCTCCTTCAGAACGGAGCTCGAGTGCTAGAGCACGACCGATTCCCGAGGCCGCGCCCGTGATGGCCGCGACCTTTCCATCGAGCCGCTTCACGACGCGTTCGAGCTTGGGAGCTGCGTTGCGATGTGCCCGGTCATGTCCTTCAGAGCCTACGAGGGAGGAGAGGGTCGTGGAGCCCGTCGCCGCGTCGACCAAAGTTGTGTTGTTAGCATAGTTCTAGTTATAATAGAACTATGCTTCTCACCGTCGACTTGCAGTCTTCGCAACCGCTGCACGATCAGCTGGCAGGTCAGCTCCGCCAGTCGATCGCCACAGGTGACATCGCTTCGGGGGAAAAACTCCCACCAGCGCGAGAGCTCGCAACAAGTCTCGGAGTCAATATGCACACGATGTTGCGTGCCTACAAAACACTCCAGGACGAAGGGCTGCTCGAAGTACGTCGTGGGCGCGGAACCATCGTGACCGGTGTGGCACCGCGTCAGGCGAACATGGTTGCAATCGCGAGAGAACTTGTCCAAGAAGCCCGGCGGGCTGGCCTGCCGGACAGCAAGATCCGTCAACTCCTAGAGGCACAGCTGTGACCAAACAACAACAGACCCAACAAGACCATCGAACCGCACAGATCACGATCGCAGGCGTGATGCCTGTTCTTGCCCTTAGCGCGGGGTTGATCCCCTTCTTGTTCGCCCGCGATTCGCTTCCCGATCGACTGGCCTCACATTTCGACAGCTCGGGCGTCCCCGATGGCTCTATGACCGTTGCCTGGTTCGTGACGACGACCGGAGGCCTCCTTGCGGTTGGGGTTGCGATCTTGGTCGCGATCGGGCTGGGGCGACGTCCGCTACAGTCTGGCCTTCCCGCGATTCTGGCATTCCTCGGTGGGTTCCTCGCCGGGCTCGGAGCGGGGATGCTCGCCGGCGGCGTGTTGTCACAAGAAGGAAACGTCAGTTGGGAAGACGCCTCGTCACCGTGGCCGACCATTCTTGCGTCGCTGGTTCTTGCGACAACTCTTGGGGCATGGGCGGCTCGAGTGGCAACTCGGCTTCCAACATCGGACGCTAGATCGTCAGTCGCTGGAAGCGCCCCCGTCATGTCGCTCGAACCCGGCGAGCACGCTGTGTGGCGGACTGTCCTACACAACTCCTGGCTCACCGCAGGCGGTATCGCAGTAATCGTTGCTGGCGTGGTCATTGCCGTCGCAACGATGTGGTGGATTGCGCTGCCAGCAGGGCTTTCTGGACTGGCGATGCTCTCGTTCGGGCGCCTCG
>CAXMRH010000093.1:0-4850 GCA_964196045.1 uncultured Chthoniobacterales bacterium
CGCGAGAACGGTCCACCTGTGGGCACCACCACTTCCCCATCCGGATAGCCCGGTGCGAACGTTGCCCGCTCTCCAAGCTTTGATCGACTCCCCAGCCATCTCGATCGAACCACTCGATCAACTCTCGATTGCCGGCGGCCCAAACTGCTTCGTGTTGTTCACCGAGCCCACTCACCATCCATTGATCGAGCGGGCAATCGAGTCGCCCCTCGGGGCCCGGCTGGTCCATCTCGTGCAGGGCACACGACACGCCAACCCCGCCTGGAATGACGGGTACAACTATCGCCTCCTGCACCGGCCCATGTCCCGGATCATGGTTGCCGAACAGGTCACAAAGGCAACCCGACCACACACGAACACTCGATACCCGACCAAGACGATCCTGGAAGGGCATGACTGCGACTTCTTCTCGAAGGGAGCGCCATCGAGGAGTGAGACGGGCCATCCCATGCGAGTGCTCTACACGACTTGGAAGTCCGACCTCGGCGACCGGGTCTCGGACGCGTTGAGGAATGACGATTCGATCATGTTCCGCGCCATCCGATCTGAGATGGGTTGGCCCGAGCTCCGCGAGGAGTACCACCGGTCAGAGGTCCTTCTGTGCACCCCGGGCCCCCAAGAAGGGTTCTATCTCCCTGGCCTCGAAGCGATGGCCGCAGGATGTGCGGTGGTGAGCGCACTCGTCGGTGGAAACGAGTCGTACATGGTCGACGGTCACAACATGGTGAGAGCCGAATACAACGACGTGGAGGGCCATGCTCTCTCCTTGCAGCTGCTGGCTGGCGATGTGTCGTTGCTGACCTCGCTTGTGGACGAGGGAAGAGCGACCACCAGCGCTCATACCCTCGAACGCGAACGACGCTCGTTCAGCGACTTCCTGCTCGAACTCGCCGAGCGCAACGACCCCGCACAACTAGTCTGACCTCTGACGAGGAGCCCGTATGACGAATGACGCGACGCCCGACAGCTCACCGGAACTCGGTCTCGAGGTGGTGGCGCCGATCACCGATGACGAGAAAGCCGAACTGGACTTCCTCCGTTATGAAGCAGCTCATCTGCAACGACAGCTCCGGGCCCTCGAGGGCGCGCTGGACGAAGCCACGATCGAGCGAGACACGATTCGACACGAACGAAACCTGATGGCCCAAGACTTTCAGTGGACCCTGGACCGGCTCGCCAACTCCCCGCTCGGCCCGTTTCTTCGCCGAACTGAAGGCTTCAAGCGGATGCGGTCTTCATGGGGCAACTCCACCTCGTGACCTCCGATGGTTTGCTGCGTTATTCGGGGCGCTTCGCCGGCGAGGGACTGTCCGATCTGACTCCTGGACCACACGTGGTTTCCGCGGTCGAGCGAGCAACGGGTGTTCTCATCTCGGACCCGCTGTCGTTTCCTTGGGAACACTTCGAAACGGATGGGCCGCGCGTCCCGATGATCATCGATACCTCGGCGTGTTCACCAGACGACCTCACGGCACTGCGGCCCGTGCTGGAGAGGCTCACCCCGTCTGATGCCTTTCTCGGTGACCAAGAGACCGTCGAGCTGGTCAGCGCTGATCTCGGCCTGTCGAGCCTCTGGCTCTCCGACGATGAGGACTTCCTTGAACACGTGACGTCCGCCCGATCCACGAAGCTCGGCGACGTCGAGGAACGAATGATCCTTCGTCGACTTTCGGAGGACGAAGACCTCGTGGTCATCGTCATCCCCGGAGCAGACATCCGAGGATCGAGGACAGGATTTGCCGACACCCTTAGTCGACTCTGTGATGCGAATGACGGCGCGACGGTCGACACCGTCTGGGGGATCCATCCCCACCCGGGACGACCCGTCGACCGAGCTGTCGTTGCCCTGCGCCGAAGTCGGTCACGCGTATGAACCCGGTTCTAATTGCCGGCTTCCACCGAAGTGGAACCTCCGCCGTTGCCCGTTCCTTTCACGCAGCCGGCCTCGATCTTGGCGAGGATCTCCTCGGCGCCGAGCCAGCGAACCCATATGGCCACTTCGAGGACGAACGAGTCGTCGCGATCCATGACGCGATGCTCGAAGAGGCGGGGCTCACGTGGAAGAGTGTCGAAGCCGTGCCCCGACCGCTCGCCGGAGACCCCGCCGAGGCACTCGACGCACTGATTGCGGAACGCGAGCACCGAAACCACGCGTGGGGCGTAAAGGACCCGCGCCTCTCGCTATTTCTCGATGCCTGGCTGGACCGACTACCCAACGCTCGGCTCGTAGTTGTGATTCGCCGACCCGACGAGGCGATTCGTTCGTTGCACATGCGGCACTCGCGGCGACACGTCGAAACCCGTGGGATCGATCCAAGCGACCTGGACTTCTGGCGCGACCCGGATCGTGGATTGAAACTCTGGATTCACTACCACCGATGTCTGCTGGCCTCGCTTCCGAGCCCCGAGCGCAGGATCATCGTCGACTTCGGTGACCGATCGACCATTGCAGGCTTGGTGCCTGAGGTGATCGGCCGCTGGAATCTCGACCTCGACGCAGCGCTCGTGCCTCCTCTCGATCCGGGACTCGGCCACGGCTCAGTAGCGCCTATTGAGGTTCGTGATCGACAACTCATCGTCGACGCAGCCGGAGTGTGGGCAGATCTCCATCGCGAGGCATCTCGGAACCCGAAGTGACTTCGGCGATTGGCGGATTCCTCAAGCGAGGACATTTCTATTCCGATACCCAGGCATGGGCGAGCAAGGCACGGAACAACGAGAAGCAGTCTCTCGCAAGATCGTTTTGATCGATCTCGAAAACATGCTCTTCGGGAAGCACGAGTCTTCAGACGACGCGACATCGTCGCAGAGTGAACAGATCCTGTCTCTCGCCGAGGCTCGACGTCCGGGCGACCAGCTCATCGTTGGGTGCAACCCGCAACTCGTATTCCTCGCCCGCGAACTCTTCCCATCAGCCCAGATCGTCACCGGAAAAGGCAAAGACGGTGCTGATCTCGCGCTGCTGGCCATGATCGACCCACATCACGCTGCGCATCGCTTCAGCGAGTTGTGCATCGTGTCTGGCGATCATGCGTTCACTGATCTCGCGCGCGAGGCCCGCAAAGCCGGCCTCGGTGTTCGCGTCGTGGCCCCACACGCCGGATTGAGCAGAACACTGCGCCTGCAGGCGACTACGTCTGTGTTTCTCCCCGAATCCCTTCGTGGCCCGCTGGTCCCACCATCGGAGTTGGCCGCATGACGTCGGCCGAAGAACCGCTCAGGAATCTCAAGATTCTGCCGAAACAGGCAGTATGAACCGTCGGTTCTTTCACCGAGTGGACGTAAGGGCCAATGGCGAGCTCCTCTGGGCGACGCGCACACGCCTCCGTCGGGTGCGCACACATCGCGAATACATCACGACCGACAACGTTTCGGTGTCTGGCGCCAAAATTGTGCTCAAGGGCAAGCACTACTTCCCGCTGCACTCACGAGCACGACTGAAACTAGGTCTTGAGTTCTGCGAAGTCGAAGTCCTCCAGATCGACACGTCTTCGAACAGCACGGTCCTGCGGCTGGCGTTCCTCACCCCGAACCCTCGCTTCATCACGATCATTGAGAAGTGGATGCCGGTCTCTACGAATAACCGCGATGAGTTCGTGTCTGCCTGGACCTGAGGAACGATTCCGGTTCAAAACGCTAGAGCGTGGCGACCTTCTCTGCTGTGTACAGAGCGAGGTCACGATCGCCGGTTTTCAGAGCCGACAGCGCCTCTCGAAACACCGCCATATGGGCGGATGCGAAGTGGACCTCGAGTGCTTCTTTTGAATCCCACATCTCGAAGATTCGGATCTCGGTCGGATCAACAACACTCTGCGCGAAGTTGTAGACCTGACAGCCGTTTTCCTGAAGGGTCGCCGCAATCATTGGTTCCGCAACTGCGCGGTACTGATCGAAGTCATCGGGGTCGACCGAAATAGTTCCTGCAACGATGATCATGAGGTTCCTTAATCGCTCGACACTTCCGGTCGAGAACCGCGGAAACCGACATGGTCGATCGCCTCCGGCTCAGTCCCCTTCACGCTAGGCACTTCCGGTCGAGAACCGCGGAAACCGACATGGTCGATCGCCTCCGGCTCACTCGCCTTCACGCCTGACGTGTGGCGGGTCGCTTCGTCGATCGTACGGCAGGAGCGTTCATCTTGATCTCGCTGGTGATCTGCTTTTTGGTCGCCGCCCAGGCGCAGATTGGGCAGTCGAGCAGATCGTGTCGCCGGGCAGGACAGTATTCACGTCCGAAAAAGATGATCTGCAGGTGACGCCGACTCCACGTGTCCTCGGGGAAGACAGCCTTCAGGTCCCGCTCGGTTCGCTCCACCGTCGTGCCGTTCGATAGTCCCCATCGGTGAGCGAGTCGATGAATGTGTGTGTCAACCGCGAACGCCGGTATACCGAAGGCGCCCGCCATGACGACACTTGCGGTCTTATGTCCAACACCCGCAAGAGATTCGAGAAAGTCCCAATCGGGAACGATCTCGCCTCCTGCGTCGAGGATTTGGTGTGCCATGGTCGACAGGTTGCGGGACTTGGTCGGAGCGAGGCCGACCTCGCGAATGAACTCCAAGATCTCCTCCGGTGACAGCTGGGCCATCTTCTCGGGTGTATCCGCGGCGTCGAACAACGCCGGAGTCACCTGGTTGACCTTCTTGTCAGTCGTCTGGGCAGACAACGCAACCGCGACCACCAGTGTGTACGGATTGCGGTGGTCGAGGGGAACGGGAGGATCCGGGTATAGATCGTCGAGCAACTCACCGATTCGATCAGCCTTTTCAGCACGGTTCATTTCCGCACCATAGCGACTTCCCCGCACAGGCCAGATGGCCCTCAAAGGAGAACTCTCACTTCCGATTTCG
>CAXMRH010000094.1:0-22287 GCA_964196045.1 uncultured Chthoniobacterales bacterium
CAATGGCCAGCATCTGGATCACGAGAAGTGCGGCGTTCATCGATCCGTTGATGGCGACCGTGGCGACCGGAATGCCCTTGGGCATCTGCACCGTCGCGTAGAGGGCGTCCACTCCATCGAGACCGCCACCAGATAGGGGCACGCCGACGACTGGAAGAGTTGTATGAGCGGCCGCCGCACCCGCCAGGTGTGCTGCCATTCCTGCGCCACAGATGATGGCTGAGTAGCCGGCCTCGCGGGCCCCACCGATGAACTCGGCCACCTTGGCCGGAGTTCGATGCGCCGACATCACACGCACATCGGCTTCGACCCCGAACTGCTCGAGGGTCTCCCCCGCCGCAGCCATCTTCTCTGCATCGTTCGGAGATCCCATGAGAATTGCAACTTTGGCCATGGTTTGTTTCTAGCTTTCTTTTGCTTGAGAGGCGATGTCTGTTCGGTAGTGCATGCCGGGCCACGAGATCGCGGCGACCCCTTCGTACGCTCGCTCGATCGCCTGATCGACCGAGCTTCCGCGGCCGACAACGTTGAGTACCCGCCCACCGCCAGTGATGAGCTCGTCCGCGTCGTTGATCTTCACCCCAGCGGCATAGACGGACACGCCCGCGAGCTCGCGAGCGTTGCCAACACCCTGAATCACGTCCCCAGTACGCGGAGAGGCGGGATAGCCCTCACTTGCACAGACGACGATGACGAACGCGTCGTCGGAGAAGGTCGGCGTCGATTCGATGTTTCCGGCAGCGGCTTCGCTGAGCAGCTGCACGAGATCCGAGGTGATTCGCGGCAGCACCACCTGCGTTTCTGGATCCCCAAAGCGCACGTTGTACTCCAGCATCTTTGGACCCGAGGGAGTCAGCATCAGGCCCGCGTAGAGCACTCCCCGGTAATCGATTCCACGATTGCGGAGCTCGGCCAAGGTGGGCTCGATGGCATCTCGCATCACCATGTCGACAAGGCCCGCGTCCGCCCACGGCAGCGGGGTGTACGCGCCCATCCCACCCGTGTTCGGACCTTCGTCGTTGTCGAGAGCCCGTTTGTGGTCCTGTGCCGGCGCAAGGGCGACCGCCTTGGTCCCATCGCAGACCGCGAACACCGAGACCTCGGGTCCCGTGAGTCCTTCTTCGATCACGATCGTCGAGCCCGCTGTTCCGAACGCGTCCCCTGAGAGGTAGTCGCGCACGGTCGCTTCGGCTTCGGCCCGATCATTCGTGACGAGCACGCCCTTTCCCGCGGCGAGCCCGTCGGTCTTGATCACAAACGGTTCGGTCATCGTGTCGAGGAACGCGAGTGCCGGCGCTGCTTCGGTGAACGATCCATGCGCGGCGGTGGGAACACCTGCGGCCACGAAGAGGTCCTTCATCCATGCCTTGCTGCCTTCGAGCTGCGCACCATCGGCACCGGGCCCGAACACAAGCTTGCCCTGTGCGCGAAGCTCGTCGGCCAGCCCCTCGACTAGGGGGACTTCCGGACCGATCACGAACAGGTCCGCTTCAAGTTCGGTCGCCGGTGTGGTGACCGATCCGGGGATTCCAGGGTTCCCAGGTGTGACGAGGACCTCCGACGCAGTGCGCCCGAGGACATCCGCGAGCGCGTGTTCACGTCCACCCGACCCAACAACGACGACTCGTGTCATTGCCTCTCTCCCGCTATCGAGTCAGGCCGCGAAGTCGAGAACTTGTTTACGACCGGGACCCACTCCGACAAGACGAACGGGTATGCCACATTGCTCCTCGATGAACGTGAGGTAGTCGAGGGCAGCGGTTGGGAGTTCGGACCGGTCCCTGATGCCAGTCAGATCTGTCTTCCAACCGGGCAGCGTCTCGTAGATCGGCTTCACGTTGTGAAGCACCGTCTGGTGATACGGGAAATCGTCGATGCGCTCACCCTCGTGTTCGTAGGCGACACAGACCTTGATCTCATCGAGCTGATCGAGCACGTCGAGCTTGGTGATTCCGAGTTCGGAGAGCGAGTTGACCCGACGTGCATACCGCATCATGACGCAGTCGAAATAGCCCGGACGTCGACGGCGTCCGGTGTTCGTGCCGTACTCGTGGCCAACGTCGACGATGTGCTCACCGATCTCATCGAAAAGTTCCGTCGGGAACGGCCCAGCACCCACTCGGGTGATGTACGCCTTGGCGACGCCGACCACCCGGTCGATGTAGCGCGGTCCGACCCCCGAGCCGACACACGCACCGCCCGCGGTCGGGTTGGACGAGGTCACGTATGGGTAGGTGCCGTGGTCGAGATCCAGGAAAGTGGCCTGTGCGCCCTCGAGCAGTACCTCTTCGCCAGCCTCGAGTCGCTCATGCACGAGTGAGACCGCGTCGGTCACCATCGGCTCGATTTTCGGACGGTAATCATTCAGGAAAGTATCCGCGATCTCGTCGATGTCGAAGCCGAGTTTGTTGTACACGCGCGCCATCACGGGGTTGAGCTGGTGGAGCACGACCTCGAGTTTCTGGCGGAAGATCTTCTCGTCGAGCATGTCCTGGACACGAAGCCCCGTTCGCATCGACTTGTCGGCGTAGGCGGGGCCGATGCCTCGTTTGGTCGTCCCGAGCTTGTTCTTGCCGAGGTGGCGCTCTTGCAGTGCGTCGAGACTTTGGTGATAGGGGAAGATCAGGTGAGCATTGCCGCTGACGCGAAGCTTCGATGTGTTGACACCCTTCGACTCGAGCATTGCGAGCTCCTTGAGGAGCACCCCTGGATCGATGACGACACCATTGCCGATGACCGGTGTGATGTGGTCGTACAAGACACCCGACGGCACAAGTTGCAGTGCAAAGCTCTCGCCCTCCACAACGATCGTGTGACCTGCATTGTGGCCGCCCTGGAAACGGACGACCGTGGTCATATCGCGAGCGAGGAGGTCGGTGAATTTGCCCTTGCCCTCGTCACCCCATTGTGTTCCAACAATGACGGTTGCGCCCATTAGTAGGTCCTCTCCGCGTTAACCAGACTGGGGGACTCTATCGGGACGCAGGACCGCGTCCCTAGCCGGTGAATGCGGGAGTGCCATCCTGAGCCTGCGCCGTCGGAGCGGTCACGACTGGGGCTGCGGCTGCGGGCACCGTGGTCGTGGTCGCCGTCTCCGTGACACCTGAAACCAGAGTTGGATCGCAGTCGATATCGACGAGAATGTCGGCGCCGCCTGCATCAGGTATCCCAATGTTCACTTCGCCGAGTGTCATGGCCCCCAGGCGAGATGCCGGCGTGACGGCCACGCTGCACAATTGGTCCGCCGGGTACTGCACCGCACAGCCGGAGCCGGCTGGAACGTTTCCGAGGACCAAGTCAACACTTGTTCCCGTTGCTGACTCCTCCAGAGCACCGCACGTCAACGTGACACTTGATGCAGTCTCTGCCGTGCTGTCGAAATCCACCGTGATCGTGCTGTCCGGGGCAGGCTCATTGCGAGTGGCACCGAAGCAGACGGGGCGCACGGAATTAGGGCTTAGCGAGCCGGGTGCAGCATGGACCGTTCGAACCGTGGTTGCCGTTTGTGCGATCGTGACCTCGCCCAGATCGCCAGACCAGGTTGCTTCCTCGACTTGGTCAGCCACGTCGCCGGTTGTTTCGGACGTCGCAAGAACAGATCCATCAGCTGCGAGCAGTACCGCGTACCACTGCTCGCTAGTTTGCGGGACAGTGGCTTCACGGTTGTTGTATCCGTCGTAGGAGACTGCATCGAGGTCATAGGTGCCGGCCTCCAGTGGACTCGACAAAGCGAAATCACGCGACAGAACCGAAGTAGAAAAAAGCCGATTGCCGAAATCCTCGAAGCCGTAGTACGCCGTTCCGAACGTGGTCGTGACTGCGCCCGAACAAGTCGCCGCTGGTCCGGGTTGAGCCGAGACCGACGTGGCCGTCGCGAGCACGGATGCGATGATCACCACAATGGCTGCAGCTACGGCGCCACGTTTCTGTGTCGAGATTCCTGTTGCTGAAACACTCGTTGTTGTTTCCACCGCACACTCCTTCGTTCCTGCCACATCATTGGTCGTGGGATGACGTGGCTTACGAACGCGAGAGTAGATGTCCGCTGTCGGAGGGACCAAAAGCCACTCGGATCAATTTTGAGGGTCGCCCGGCCCAGGTGCTGTCGAGAATTCAAGCGATTCGTTGTCTGCGGCGACACCAACGGTGATGGTTTCGTCCTCCGTGAATGACCCCTCGAGCAGCCGCATAGCCAATTTGTCGGCAAGTTCGCGTTGTACGACGCGCTTGAGCGGTCGAGCCCCGAAATCAGGGTCATACCCTTCGTTGACCAGCCATGAGCGCGCATCGTCGTCGACGTCGAGGGTGATACGTCGACCCACCAGACGCTCTCGGAAGAGATCCAACTGAATCTTGACGATGTGTCCAAGGTCTTCGCGTGTGAGCTCACGAAACCTGACCATGTCATCAATGCGGTTGATGAACTCTGGTCGGAAGAAGTCACGGGGATCGCCGGGCAGATTCGAGGTCATGATGAGGACCACATTCGAGAAGTCGACTGTTCGCCCCTGGCCGTCTGTGAGTCGACCATCATCGAGCAACTGCAGCAACACGTTGAACACGTCAGCGTGGGCTTTCTCGACTTCGTCGAGCAATACAACCGCGTAGGGGCGACGTCGGACGGCTTCGGTGAGCTGACCACCTGCGTCGTAACCGACATATCCGGGAGGAGCGCCGATCAGACGAGACACCGAGTGTTTCTCCATGTACTCGCTCATATCGATGCGAACCATTGCTCGTTCGTCGTCGAACAAGAAGTCAGCGAGCGAGCGAGCAAGTTCCGTTTTGCCGACCCCGGTAGGTCCGAGGAATAGGAAGCTCCCGATCGGGCGATGCGGATCGGACAGCCCGGCGCGGCTTCGTCGAATCGCGTTCGCTACGACAGCCACAGCATCGGTTTGGCCGATGACACGCTTGTGGAGGACCTCCTCGAGTCGTATGAGCTTGTGGATCTCACCTTCCATCAGACGAGACACGGGCACACCGGTCCAGGCGCTCACGACCTCGGCAACATCCTCTGCATCGACCTCTTCCTTCAACATCACGTTGTCGCCTTGGAGCTCGTCGAGTCGAGCGGTGGCGTCGTCGATCTCGGCCTCCAAGGTCGGAATCAACCCGTAGCGGATTTCCGCAGCCTTGTTGAGGTCGACTTCGCGCTCGACTTCGAGCCGCAGCTGCTCGAGCTGCTCTTTACGAGTCCGGATTTCGTTGATCGCCTCTTTCTCACTCTGCCAATGCACTTTCATCGCGCTCAGCTGCTCGGTCAGATCCGCGACTTCGACCTCGAGGTCTGTGAGGCGAGTCTTGGAGGCGCGGTCAGTCTCCTTTTCGAGTGCAACTCGTTCCATCTCGAGCTGACGCACGCGCCGATCGACCACATCGATCTCGGTGGGAACGGAGTCAATCTCGATCCGGAGCTTCGACGCAGCTTCATCGACCAGGTCGATCGCCTTGTCGGGGAGGAAGCGGCCCGTCAGGTATCGATCCGACAGCACCGCAGCACTCACAAGCGCTGCGTCTTGAATCCGAACACCGTGATGCACTTCGTATCGCTCGGCCAATCCTCGGAGGATGGCGATGGTGTCCTCGACCGACGGCGGCTCGACCATCACCTGCTGAAAGCGCCGTTCGAGAGCCGCGTCCTTCTCGATGTACTTGCGGAACTCGTCGAGCGTCGTTGCGCCGACCATACGGAGCTCACCGCGAGCGAGCATTGGCTTCAACATGTTGCCGGCGTCCATTGCGCCCTCACCGCCGGCGCCTGCTCCGACCACGGTGTGTAGCTCGTCGATGAAGGTGATGATCTGCCCTTCGGCATCGTTGATCTCCTTGAGCACGGCCTTCAGTCGCTCCTCGAACTCTCCGCGGTACTTGGCTCCGGCCACCATCGAAGACAGATCGAGCGACATGATCGTCTTGTTCTTCAAAGACTCGGGGACGTCACCTTCCACGATCCGGTTGGCTAGTCCCTCGACGATGGCGGTCTTACCCACCCCTGGTTCACCGATAAGGACGGGGTTGTTCTTGGTACGACGACTCAAGACTTGAATGACGCGGCGAATCTCGTTATCGCGACCGATCACCGGGTCGAGTTTTTGGGCGCGAGCCTCCGCGGTCAGATCGCGGGCGTATTTCTCGAGCGACTTATATTGATCCTCGGGGTTCTGTGTCGTGATGCGATGTGATCCCCTCACCTCACGAAGTGCGTCGAGCACTTCGGCCCTATCGAGGTCGAGTCGTTTGCACAACGCGAGGAGCAGGTGTTCGGTCGAGAGATAGTCATCTCCCAGGTCGACCCGAACGATTTCTGCCGCGTCGAACGCGTTGATCAGCTCGCGCGACTGTTGTAGCTCCGTCCCAAAGGCCTTGGGAAGCTCGGCAAGGCTTTCTGTAAGGCGGTTGCGCACGGCGAGCGGCTCTTGCCCCAGCCGTTGCAGAATCGGGAGCACGATCCCGTCTGCTTGGCCCACGAGTGCCAAAAGGAGATGGTCCGGTGTCACCTCGGGATGAGACTCTGCCTTCGCGAGCTCCTGCGCGGCGACGAAACCTTCCCGCGTCTTCTGCGTCCACTGATTCGGATCGATTGCCATGCGTTTCTCCTACCACAGCGCACCAGAGGCCACGCCGGATCTGACTGTCGAAGTTGAGTACACCTCACTCAACTTCTCACACCTGGAATTATTCCGGAATCCAACCGCGAACCCGCACTGAAACTTGCGCTAGCCACGTCACGGGAGAGTGCGCCGCGTATCGTACTTGGCTCTCCCCGAGAGCTGCCGCCACACTGAAGCGGTGGCGCACTCTCATCGGACGTTCGTCAGCTATATCGAGAAGTCGCGCGAGTACTACGCCGCGCAAGGGTACGAGCTGCCCTATAGCTGGGCCTCGAACAGCGAGACTCCCTTCGCTCCATTTGTCAAGCCGTTGTCCGAGTGTCGCGTCGGCCTCGTCACCACGACGAAGCAGACCGCCGACGACCCACTCGAGCCCTATTCCGCGCCGTCGTATCCACAACCCCTCGCCATGGCGACCGATCAACTCTCCTGGCACAAAGGGGCAACGACGACGAAAGATGTTGGATCATTCTTGCCGCTCGACCATCTACGCGACCTTGCCCACGACGGTGTCATCGGTTCTGTCTCTACGCGTTTCGCTGGAATCCCCACGATGTACAGCCAGCGCCGAACACTGATCGGAGCCGGACAAGTGCTCGACACACTTCGCGAAGATGACGTCGATCTCGCGGTGCTGATTCCGCTTTGACCTGTCTGTCACCAAACGGTCGGTCTGACCGCACGACTACTCGAGGCCGCAGGAATCCCCACGCTGGTCCTCGGCTCTGCACGCGACATCATCGACGAGGTCGGGGTTCCCCGATTCGCGTTCACCGACCTGCCCTTGGGCAACCCCGTTGGTCCCCCGCACGACCATGAGCAGCAGCGCCTCATCCTTCGCGAGGCCCTTACGTTCGCTGAATCCGCGATCCACGCTCGCTCGAGTGTGATCCTGCCCGTCGAGTGGCTGGGGGCATCGAACTGGCGCGAGACCTACATGTCGACCGACGACCGCGAGGCTCTTCGAATTGCCGGCGAGGAACGGCGCAGACACCAGGCGGCGAGACGCTCGTCGACCGATCAATCTGCTTCGTAAATGGTCACCGTTTGGCGCAAGGGAACCAGATCTCTGCGATAGGTGCGTTCCGTCTCTCGAATCGCTTCACTCACGGCACCCTGATTCTTCGAACGCAGCGAGGCGAGCTCCGACTCGAGAGCGGCGACCCGCATCTCGAGATCGAGCACACGCTTGACGCCAACAAGGTTCATCCCTAGCGAGGTCAGTTCGGAGATTCGCTGCAAGAGAGCCACATCGACATCGCTGTAGCGACGAGAGCCGCCAGACGTCCGCGCTGGTAGCACCAAGCCCTTGCGTTCGTAGATACGTAACGTCTGCGGATGCATGCCGGAGAGCTCGGCAGCAACCGAAATCACATAGACCGCAGAACCGCGACGTGTCATGAGCTACTCCCGGGGAGCCGGAGACGAGATTTCGGCCAACTGCTCCACCAGGGCCCGCTCCTCGTCCGTTGGATCGGTCGGAACATGAACAGAAACGGTCACCAGCAGGTCACCAGTCTTTGATGAGCTTTTCACGCCACGACCACGCACGCGCAACACCTTGCCCGATGCGGTCCCCGGCGGAATACGAACAGTGACCGTTGAACCGGTGATTGTCGGAACCTTGATGTCGGCGCCAAGCACCGCCTCCGCGTAGGTCACCGGGATCTCGACAAGGAGATTGTTTCCGTCCCGGTCGAAGACCTCGTGCGGCGAAATCGTGATCGCAACAAGCAGGTCACCAGAATCTCCCCCATCAGAAGAGGGCGCGCCTTTGCCGGCAACACGGATTCGCTGGCCATTGCGCACGCCTGCGGGAATCCGAACCGTGACCTCCATCGGGCTAGCCAAAGCATCCGAATTCAGTCGCACCGTCTTCGTCACCCCTTTGACTGCGTCTTCGAACGTGAGGGTGAGCTGCGCTTGGAGATCACTTCCTGGCATCGGACCGAACCCGAAGCCACCCCGACCCGTTGAGCCTCCAGCGCGGCCTCCTCCAAAGAGGCCACCCAGCAGATCCGACAGATCGCCGAGGTCGTTTGGGTTCTGCGCACCACGCTGGCTGAAACCGCCATAGCCGTCACCGGCGCCGCCTAGGCGTCGAAACTCGTCGTACTTTTTTCGAGTCGCCTCATCGCCGACGACCTCGTACGCCGCAGAGATCTCCTTGAAACGGTCCTCAGCTGCGCTGTCGCCCGGATTGGTATCCGGATGGCTCTTGCGTGCCAGCGTTCGATACGCCTTCGACAATTCCTTCGCCGAAGCCGTCTTGTCGACACCCAGGACGCGGTAGTAGTCCTTCTCCAACCATTCTCGTTGCGCTTCCACGACTACTCACCTCCATCCGTTCTCCAGTGGGGCGACCACATGATCAGCCAACCACCTTCACCATGGCGGGCCGAACAACACGACCCTTCCACAGGTAGCCGGCGCGAAAGATGTCCCCGATTTCAGGTCCACTTTGGACAGCATCGGGAGAGGCTTCTTCGTGCACGACTGCCTCGTGCAGTTCCGGCTCGAAGGAATCGCCCACGGCAGGAGTGAGCAACTCGAGACCATTTCGCTCGAGTTCGCCAATCAGCGCGCTCCGAATGGGGACAACCGAGGACTCGGCTTCAAGATCAATCGCGCTGTCGCACGCATCCAAAACGGGAAGCAGGCTTCGAACCAAGGCCGCCGACTGCGACGCGGCCGTGTCGGCAACGCGCTTCTCGGACTGCTTGCGATGGTTGGCGAACTCCGCCGCCAGTCGCTGTGAATCAGCGAGATAGGTATCTCGTTCGAGACGAAGTTGCTCCGTCTCAGAGAGCTCAGCATCGCCGCGTTCGTCCGCAGGTATAGCTTCCCCCTCCGCTTCGGCATCAAGAATCGAGTCCCTGTCCCCGCTGGGGTTCAGAAAACTATTCTGATCGATCGGGTCCGCGAACCCGATCTTGATCGACGGCTTTTTTTTGGATTCCTCTACCGGTGGAGGAACCACGGCAGCAGGAGGTGGGGCGGCCGCAGCCTCAGCTGCAGCGCGCCCGGACATCACTTCGTCGACCAGCGCGCCGATCGACGACTCTTCAGCGCGGCTCATGCCTCTTCTTCTGCATCAGCCTCGACATCGTCCTCGATGATTTCTGCATCGACGACATCGTCGGGGGTCGGCTCAGAGAAGTCCGGGTTGTCCGCGACATTCTCGGCGGCAGCCTCTTCGTACAACCTTTGGGAGAAGCCCTGCGACGCAGTCATGAGCGCTTCGGTCTTCTCCTTGATGTCGTCGGTGTCCTCGCCGTCAAGCGCACCCTTCAGGTCCGCAAGCTTCGCTTCGACATCGGCCTTCTCGTCGCCTTCGAACTTCTCACCCTGGTCCTTCAGCAACTTCTCCGTCTGGTAGACGAGTGAGTCGGCGTTGTTTCGAGCCTCTGCTTCGGAGCGACGTCGAGCGTCTTCCTCAGCATGGGCTTCAGCGTCGCGCACCATTTGATCGATGACATCCGTGTCGAGTGAGCTCTGACCGGTGATCGTCATCGACTGTTCCTTGTTGGTCGCCCGATCCTTGGCCGACACGTGCACGATGCCATTCGCATCTATATCGAAGGTGACCTCAATCTGTGGAACACCGCGAGGAGCGGGCGGGAGATCCACGAGCTGGAACTTCCCGAGCGTCTTGTTGTAACTGGCCATGTCACGTTCTCCCTGGAGCACGTGGATCTCGACCGATGGCTGGTTTTCGTCCGCTGTCGTGAAGACCTCGGTGCGCTTCGTTGGGATCGTCGTGTTGCGCTCAATCAGCTTCGTCATGACGCCACCCTTGGTCTCGATGCCAAGAGAAAGCGGTGTTACGTCGAGGAGCAAGACATCTTTGACTTCGCCCTTGAGTACACCTGCCTGGACAGCAGCACCGATGGCCACCACTTCGTCGGGGTTCACGGTCTTGTTCGGCTCGTTGCCGGTGAGCTCCTGGACCAATTCTGCCACTGCCGGCATACGAGTCGAGCCACCGACGAGAATCACATGATCGACCTCGCCCTTCGTGAGGCCAGCATCTTTGATCGCCTGCTCGAACGGCCTGCGGGTCCGATCGAGAAGATCCTCAGTGAGCTCTTCGAACTTCGAACGGCTCAGGCTGTAGTCGAGGTGTAGTGGGCCGGCATCGGTCGCGGTGATGAACGGCAGGTTGATCTGCGTCTGCTGAACTTGAGACAGCTCGACCTTGGCCTTCTCAGCGGCTTCCTTCAAGCGCTGACCTGCCATGGAATCACTGCCCAGATCAACCCCGTGGTCGTTCTTGAAGCTCGTGACGAGCCAGTCGATGACGGCATCGTCCCAGTCGTCGCCGCCGAGGCTGGTGTCGCCGTGCGTCGAGCGCACCTCAAACACACCATCACCGATTTCTAGAACAGAAACGTCGAAGGTGCCGCCACCCAGGTCGAATACGAGAATCGTCTGGTCTTCATCACCCTTGTCGAGGCCATACGCGAGAGCGGCGGCAGTCGGCTCGTTGATGATGCGCAGAACCTCGAGTCCAGCAACGGTGCCAGCCTCTTGCGTGGCGGTGCGCTGCGCGTCGTCGAAGTACGCGGGAACGGTGATAACAGCCTGTGTTACCGACTCGCCCAGGTACGCCTCTGCGTCGCGCTTGAGCTTCATGAGGGTGCGAGCCGAGATTTCCTGCGAGGTGTAGTCCTTGCCATCGATGTCGATCTTCCAGCCAGTGCCCATGTGGCGCTTGACCGATCGGATCGTGCGGTCTGGGTTCGTGATGGCTTGCCGCTTCGCGACTTCGCCGACCAGCACTTCTCCATCTTTTGCAAATGCGACCACAGACGGGGTGGTCCGTGATCCTTCCGAGTTGGCGATCACAACGGGATCGCCGCCCTCGAGAACGCTGACCACTGAGTTGGTCGTTCCGAGGTCGATTCCTACTGCCTTGGACATGGGGTGTTGCTCCTGAGTGTTCTGCTTTGGAGATGTATCTAGGGGGAAGACTTGCGTGGACAGCGCTCAAGTGTAGGTGTGCTATTCGCTGCCCAAACGCCTATCTGGGCAGTGAATCCGCTCCACACGTCGTGTCGGCGCAAAATCCTTAGTCACATGCACTCAACTTCGACCCGACAAGATCTATTCCCTATCATCCTCACTCGGCTCCGCCGACGCAGCTCCCTGGGGGTACGCCCGTCCCTCCGTCCCTCCTCCGTCCCTCCAGCGCTCAAGGGGCCTGACCCCTTACGTCGTAAGTTGTGGCCGTCCAGACACATGTGTGTCTGTATACGCACGAAGAGACACCAGCACCCGAGGGAGTGAGGGACGAACGACTGGGCTCCGCCTCAGGCGCAGCCGCAGAGCACACCGAGCCGAAGGCGAATGTGCGATTGCCGGAAGCGAGGAAAGACCGGGAAAGAAAGGGGCCTGACCCCTTACGTCGTCAGTCGCTGAGCTTGATGAGGCTGGGGTCGTAGTCGTGCGGAGCCTCGAAGCCAAGCAGGTTCATGAGGGTGGCCGCCACGTTGCTGAGCCCAGGTTCTTCGCGAACAGCCATGGTCCACTTCGAGTCGGCTGCCGGGTCGAAGATGGCAAATGGCACCGGCGACAACGTGTGCGACGTCAGCGGCGTCTGGACGCCGTCTTTCTCGGTGAACATGATGTCGGCGTTTCCATGGTCGGCGGTGAACACCAAGGTGCCGCCGAGCTCAGCCACGACATCGAGCAACTGCCCAACACATTCTTCGAGAACTCGAATCGCTTCGATCGTGGCGCTGAGATCACCCGTATGGCCGACCATGTCTGGGTTCGGGAAGTTCAAGCGCCCCCAATCGAACTCGCCGGAACGCAACAGCTCGATGGTTCGGGCGGTGATCTCGCGGACCTTCATCGCCGGGGTCTTGTTGAACTCCACATTGTCGGACGGAATCTCGACATACGTCTCGAGCGACTCGTCGATGTAGCCCGATCGGTTGCCGTTCCAAAAATACGTGACGTGCCCGTACTTCTGCGTTTCGCTGATGGCGAAACTCCGAAGCCCCTCTCCGCACAGGAACTGGGTCATCGTCCGATCGATGGCCGGAGGATCAACCAGGTATCGCCTGGGCACGAGCGCATCGCCGTCGTACTGCAACAGGCCTACGAAATTCACCTTCGGCGCCGAGCCTCGATTGAACTGGGTGAATTCGTCGTTCTCGAACGCTCGACTGATCTCGATTGACCGATCGCCGCGGAAGTTGAACAAGATCACACCGTCGCCCTCACGGATCCGCCCGATTGGAGCACCCGCATCATCGACCACCACGAACGGTTCGAGGTACTGATCACCGATGTCTGACTCGGCGTACATGTGCTCCACTGCGGCGCGGGCGGAAGCGAACTCAGGCCCACTCCCGTGCACGTGTGTGTTGTAGCCGCGTTCTACCATCGGCCAATCGGCTCCGTACCGATCCATGGTGATCGTCATGCGACCGCCGCCCGAGGCAATGCGATAGTCGACCCCGGGATAGTCCGCATTGATCACGGAGAGTTCGGCCTCCGTTGCCTCGATGTACCCGAGTGCGGACCGTATTGGAACATCGCGACCGTCATGCAAGATGTGGACAGCGCACTCCCTCACCCCTGAAGCGGCCGCCTCGCGCAACATCGCGTACAGGTGGTCCGTATGGGAGTGAACGTTGCCGTCGGAGTGCAGCCCGAGGAAGTGCAACGTTCCAGCGCGCCCCGACTCGATGACTTCTTGCCACACGTCACCTTCGAAGATCGATCGGTCGGCAATTGCTTTGTTGACGAGCTTCGCCCCTTGCTCGAACACCCGACCGGCACCTAGTGCGTTGTGGCCAACCTCACTGTTGCCCATGTCTCCTTCGGACGGCAGACCAACTGCCGGACCGTGTGCCAACAATTCCGTGGATAGCCGTGATCGCATTAACTCATCGATCCGTGGCGTCTCCGCGGTCGTAATTGCATTGCTTGGCCCGGCGTCAGCACAACCGAACCCATCGGCAATGACAACCAGCAGAGGTCCGTGACGTGGTGGAGAAGAATCCAAGCGATCGAGCGAAAGCGTCATGCACACACCTTAGAGAATCCGCGAGACTCGACCACATGAATATCCCTCCCCCGCTGGCGCTCACTGCTATCGAACAGCACCTTTCCGAATTGCATGAAGAGTGGTCGGTAGTCGAGGGATACCTCCACCGGGACTTCGTATTCGCCAATTTTGTGGAGGCATTCGGCTTCATGACCGAGATAGCGATCGTGTGCGAGAAGGCAAACCACCATCCGGAGTGGAGCAACGTCTACAACCGCGTCACCATCGACCTGACCACCCACGACGCCGGTGGAATCAGCCGCTATGACATCGAGTTGGCCAAGGAGATCGACGCTGTCAGCTCACGCGGACGGGCATGAGCAGATAGAGGAAGTCCGCAGAATCCGCGCCTCGCATGACCGCTGGCTTGAGCGGATCCACGGTCTGCAACGTGATCTCCTCACCAGGCGTCACCTCGATCCCATCGATTAGGTAGTCGGGGTTGAAGGCCACGGTGAGCTCGTCTCCGTTGTAGGAGGCATCGAGCACTTCTTGTGCCTGGCCGACGTCTTGTGTCACCGCCACGAGCTCGAGTGTGTCAGCCCGCATGTTCAAACGAATCGGTGTGGCCTCCTGTGCCATCAGGCGCACACGACGAACAGCGTCGAGCAACTCGCTCCGGTTCACTGTGAGCTCGTTGGGGTAGGTGTCAGGAATCAGCCCTCGGTAGTTCGGAAATTCGCCCTCGATCAACCTCGTCACAACCTGAGTACCACCTACGACGAAGCTGGCGTCCCGCTCGCCCAATCGGAGGGCGACAGTCTCGTTCTCGCCAAACACTCGATTGAGTTCCGCCAGCGCTCGGGACGGGACAAGCACCGACTGGTCTCCTTCGAGCACCGACGTACCGGGTAGATCTCGGACAGCCAAGCGATACGAGTCGGTAGAGACCAACCTCAGTCCGTCCCCCTCAGCAGCAAGCAACACACCAGTGAGAATCGGACGCGAGTCGTCACCTGACGCTGCCTTCACCACTTGCTTGAGCGCGGCCGACAGATCTGCAGCATTCAGGGTGACCTCGTCACCATCCGGTGAACTGAGTCTTGGGAAGTCATCAGAGGGGATCGTCCGCATCGAGAATTCCGATCGCCCAGCCGTGATCTGAACCTCGTCACCTTCGACTACGAGATCGACTGCACCAGGACCCAAGGCACGAACTATGTCGGCGATCAGCTTCGATGGAATCACGACGACGCCGTCGGTGTCGCCGGCAACAGTGAGCTCCTGGGAGATCGTAAGGTCGAGGTCGGAGCCGGTGACTCGGAGTGAATCCCCGGATAGCTCAAGATGTAACCCGGACAACGCGACGTTGCCAGCACGTCCGCCTACGGCACGTCCTGTGGTGCTGAGGGCATCGAGAAGTACGTCTCGTTCACATCGAAATTTCATCGTTCCACATCTCTTTGGTATTCAGGATCGGATTCGGTAATGGAGAAAGTAGGCGTGTGGATTGTGGATGACAGTCATTTGCGACTGATTTCTGAACGTTTCGTCGTCCACCGTCTATCCACCATCGTCCACAGGAATCTAGCGATCGAACATCCGCGCGGTGTATATCGCGGATGTCACCCACACAATTGCTTCTCGAGTCCACAGCGATGTTCGGGCAGTGATGATCTCTTTTCCACAAGATGTCCACACCTGTGAACACTCGGCGCGCGAATATCATCACCGAGTGGAGTTCTTAATACGGTTGGTGAGCTCGGTTACCTGGTCGTAGATCTGGCGCCGTTCAGCCATCAGATTGCCGATCTTGTCGACGGCGTGGATGACCGTTGTGTGATCTCGACCGCCGAACTCGCGGGCGATTGCCGGATATGAGAGGTCGGTGGCTTCGCGAAACACGTACATGGCGACTTGTCGAGCGGTAACGAGAGGTCGGCGCCTGCTGGCGCCGATTATCTCTTCGATGGGGAATCCGAACATGTCCGAGGTCTCGTTCAGAATCACGGAGGGGGTGATCTGACGAGGCTGTTTCGAGCTAAGAAGGTCACCAAGGACTCGTTGGCACATGTCGATGCTCAAGGTTTCGCCTGTCAGATTCGAAAAGGCGGTCACCCGAATGAGCGCCCCTTCAAGTTCTCGGATGTTGTCCGTGACCCGTTCGGCGATGAACATCAAGACATCGTGGGGAATGTCACCTTTTGCTAGCTCGGCCTTCTTCTGAAGAATCGCCAGGCGGGTCTCGATGTCCGGCGGTTGAATGTCCGTTATCAAGCCCATCTTGAAACGACTCCGGAGCCGGTCCTCGAGGGTCGGGATGCTGTCCGGCGGGCGGTCAGAGGTCAGAACGATCTGCCGATTGGCCTGGTGCAACGTGTTGAAGGTGTGGAAGAACTCTTCTTGCAGGCCTTCCTTGCCCTCGACGAACTGGATGTCGTCGACGAGGAGGACATCGATCTCGCGGTATCGGCGTTTGAATTGAATCGTGGTGTTCTGGCGAATGGCATCGACGAATTCGTTCAGAAAGGTTTCCGTCGACACGTAGCGCACAGAGAAGTGCGGGTACTGCGTGTTGACATAACTGGCGATTGCCCGCAGGAGGTGCGTCTTGCCGAGTCCGGCATCGCCATAGATGAAGAGTGGGTTGTAAGACTTCGCTGGTGTTTCGGCCACCGATAGCGCAGCGGCGTGGGCGAACCGGTTACCGGTGCCAGTCACGAAGTCGTCGAAGGTGTATCGCGCCCCCCCTTCAGGAGCTGCCGCGGCGGGGGCCGCCGCGGCAATGGCCGCCTCGTTCGCTTGGACAGTGGAGAGATCAGGGAGATGCACGTCGATCCGTGGGCTGTTCGATGTCAGGTTCAAGACAGTGGAATCGATGCCCAAAAGTGTTTGTTCGTTGACTCGGACCTGAAGGTCCATCTGGAGTGGCCCGTTGTTCGATTCGGTGATGGCATCTCTGACTATGCCGAGGTATCGAGCCTCGATTCGGTCCTTCACTACTCGTGAAGGCACGGCCACCGTGATCTCGTTGGTAGTCAGGTCGATTGCCTCGAGCTCTCGAAAGGTGGTGTTCCAAACCACGTCGGACACCTGCGCTCGGATGAGGTCGGAACAGGTGTCCCACAGCTGATCTGCGTTTTGCACGTTGTTTACTCCACTGGTTTCCACAGGTCGCTCCACAGATGTGGACAGCCCGGACCACTCACCATCGCGCGTCCGTAGACCGCGCGCCAACTGGGTGTGGATAACCCCGAAAATCGTTGGAACTGCGCGCGAATTCGGACTTATCCACGAGCTTCGCGTGTGCTCCGAAGCAGCCTTGAATCCGGGGTATGGTTGGAACGCGAGACCGCGCGGCCGTAGCATTGGCTGGTTCTCTTTCAGCGATGGGCACGCGTGTGTCCCTCTTCGACAACCTCGGCATCCGTTGCCGGCGGTGTTGCATCGGCCCTCGCCCAGACGATTCGGAGAAGAGATGAAGCGTACGTACCAACCAAATGTTCGGAAACGATCGAAGAAGCATGGCTTTCGCGAGCGCATGTCAACCCGCGCTGGTCGCGAGATTTTGAAGAACCGCCGTCGCAGAGGTCGTCACAAGCTGTCCGCTTGATTTCGGGTATCTCGGATCGCGCAGTCTTTGCTCGACTCCGCTCCGAGGGCCTGCACGTTCGGTCAGCAGACATGCGGCTTCGGTTTGTACTTGCCGAAGTGGACGCAGGCCCGCGGTACCAAACTCAGATGGCTTACTCGATATCTCGGAAGGTGGGTTCAGCCGTGGTGCGGAATCGCATTCGGCGACGGCTTCGAGCGCTCTTCACGGAGCATCTCGGGGTCGACGAGAGCCTGCCTTTGTCCGCAGCGTTGGTGATCGTGTTGCCGGGGGCACGCGAGCGAACCTACGCCGAGCTTCAAGGTCAGGTGTTGGAACTCATGAAAAAGGTTGAAAAATCAACAAGGAATAAATCGTGAAGCGTCTGTCGCGCGGCCTGATCGCTGTGTACCACGCGTGGTCCTCGACGCGACCCCCCACGTGTCGATACAGCCCGACTTGCTCGCACTACACCGACGAAGCAATCGCAGAGTTTGGTTTCATGCGAGGTTCCTGGTTCGGTCTTCGACGAATCTGCCGGTGCCATCCATGGGGTGACCACGGCGCTGATCCCATACCTGTTCGAAAGGCGAACTGATGTTCGATCTTATTGCGTCCATGCTCTCGTGGTTCTACAGCGTGAACCATTCGTACGTCGTTGCCATCGTGCTCCTGACGCTTGTTGTGTTGTTGATCTCGACACCGCTGACACTGCAGGGCACGCGTTCGATGCTGAAGATGCAGCTGTTGCAGCCAGAACTCAAGGCAATTCAGAACAAGTACGACAAAGACGAGCGCGAAGCAATGAACACCGAGATGATGGAGTTCTACAAGGAGAACAACATCAACCCGGTCGGCGGCTGTATCCCGATGTTGTTCCAGATCCCTGTCTTCTTGGTCTTGTATCGCGTGATCCTCGGCTTGACCCGACGCGCCACCGACGTTGGATCGCAATTTGGTGCAGTGGCTGGTTCAGTCTCCGAGGGTGCAGCACCAAGTCTCGTCGAGTCCGGCGGGCGAGCCCTTTTCAATCCCGCCTATGTGGGTGAAGGCACCGAGTTGTACGCGGCTCTGTCCAAAACGAACGATATGAACAGCATTGGCTTCGATCTGTCGCGTTCCGCGAGTCAAGTTCTCGGCGATGGCATCGTTGACGCACTCCCCTACCTCACGCTCGTTCTCGTGGTGGGTCTGAGTGGTTGGTTCCAGCATCAGATGATTCGGAAGCGTCAAACCGGGGCGGCAGTGAATCCCACGCAAGAGATGATCATGAAGTTCATGCCATTCTTCTTGCCGGTGTTCTCGTTCTCCCTACCTGCCGCGATCGTGTTCTACTTTCTGGTTTCTAACCTGTATCGCATCGGCCAGCAGTACTACATCACTCGATCGATGTACCACGGTGAGGACTCTCTCGGAGGCCAGCTTCGAAAGAACCGCGAGGATAATCCTCAAGATGGCAAGGGAAACTCTTCGAACGGCTCTGCAAAGAAGAGCAGCAATCAAAAGGCCGGGAACCAAAAAGCGAGCTCGGGAGGCGGAAACAAGAACCGCAACGCCTCCGCAAAGAAGAATGGCTCCGGAAGTAACAAAAAGAGCGGATCGAAAACAAAATCGAAGACGTCGACGGCTGCGCGAACGAGCGCACCTGGCCGCAACTCGAGCGGCAGGCAAGCAAGTGCTCGGACAACCGTCCAGCCCAAGGCGCGAAAGAAGAAGAGGTAGAAATGGACTGGATAACCACGTCGGGGCGAACCCTCGATGAAGCAAAGAGCCACGCGCTTGATCAACTTGGCATCGTCGCTGATGACGCCGAGTTTGACGTCGTCAGCGACGTTGAGAAAGGGCTGTTCGGTCGGGTGAAGACCGAAGCCAAGATTCGTGCACGCGTTCGGCCACGACAGACGGCAACCAAGGACGAACGTGGTCGCCGGCGTAACGGTGGCGGTGCGAGTCGAAACCGGAATCCGCGCGGCAAGGGAAATGGTGGCAATGACCGCGGTGGCAACAAGAACAAAGGCGGCGGTTCGAAGGGTGATGGCGGCCGGTCGAACGAGGAGTCTCAGGCCAAGGACAGGCAACGACAGGCCCCTCGCGGAGAAAAGTCGAACCAAGAAAGGTCTCCGAAGGCTGACAACTCCGAGAAGAAGCAGCGCAACGCGGAGAACAATAACGACAACCGCCAGCGCTCGAAAAACTCTGATAACACCGGAGGAAGCGGCGAAGGTGGTCGAAACAGCAATCGATCGAGGAGCGACAACGTGAAGAGGGACATCGTGGAACACGAAATCAGCAGGGAAGACCAGGAGCAGGCTGCACAAGAGTTCCTCGAGGGCGTTCTTGGCGCATTCGAGATGACAGGTGTAGTTAACGTGGTGGAGGAAGCCGCCGATGACGACGCCATCGAAATGGTGGTCACCGGCGACGAACTCGGTCTTCTTGTTGGCCAAAAGGGTATAACACTCAACGCCTTGCAAGAGCTGACTCGTACGGTCGTGCAGCGCAAGGCAGATGGCGCCAAAACCGATCGCCTTCGAGTAGACGTGGCTGGTTATCGAGCTCGACGGACCGAGGCCCTCCAGGGGTTCGCAGCAAAGATCGCTGCAGATGTCATCGAGAGCGGTACCGAGAAGCTGCTCGAACCGATGGGACCAGCCGACCGCAAGGTCGTACATGATGCCGCGAATGGTATTGATGGCGTCGAAACGGGTTCGGAAGGTGAAGAGCCTCGCCGGCGCGTGGTGATTCGTCCGACCTGATCAGCGCACTTCAGTGAACGCTCTCTGATACAACTAAGAGATGCGCGCTGCCGAGGTTGTTCTGCTGGAGGGGATTCGAGCGGGGCAATTTGGCGGCGAAAGCAAACCCCATGGCGATCACGCCATGGGGTTTGTTCGTTTTTCAGATGATCCTGAACAGGACTTCCGAGGTCACGTTGTCGACATCGGGTCGGGGGCCGGTCTACCCGCCCTGATCCTGGCGGATGCCTTCCCGCAGACGACCTGGTCGTTGATCGAGCGGCGTCAAGGAAGAACAGAGCTCCTGATACGGGCGATACATCGCCTTGGGCTGGACGATCGGATGGATATCTTTCCGGTCGACGCTGCTCTGGCGGCGCATGGCCCGCTACGAGGAGCCGCTGACTGGGTCACGGCTCGTTCGTTCGGCCCCCCAGGAGACACGGCAGAGTGTGGGGCTGCCTTTCTGCGTCCGGGCGGCTCGTTGCTGGTTTCGGAACCGTTTGAGGGCGAGCTACGTGAGCGCTGGCCCGAAGATGGTCTGAGGATGGCTGGGCTGTCGTTTCTGGATTCCTGGACGACAGAATCTGGAAGGTACACGCGGTTGCAGAGGTCAGGGGATGCCATTCCGACGCTCCCCCGCCCAGGTGCGCGGAAGAAACTGTTGTTCTGATGCATGGTTTCACGTGAAACAACGGCGAACTCCCTGACAAGGGCGATATTTGGAGGATTCTCCATGAGTGTCACCTTGGGTGGGCCAAGCAGGCACTACGGTTGGATGGATATGAATTCCTCGGAAGAGATCGCGCAATCAACGACCCGGGTTATAGCCATTGCGAACCAAAAGGGCGGTGTCGGCAAAACGACGACAACGGTCAACCTTGGGGCAGCACTCGCAGAACTCGGACAACGAGTCCTCCTCATCGACCTTGATCCCCAAGCGAACGCAAGCACTGGCCTTGGTATCAACCCTCGGGTCATTGAGAAGAGTATGTATGACGTTCTCTTAGGGGATACGCCGCTCGAGGACACCCTCGAGCCCGCCGCAGATGTCGAAGGCCTCTTCGTAGCCCCGTCGAGCCTTGACCTTGCGGGCGCAGAGATCGAGCTAGTTCCTGGCTTCAACCGCGAACGACGTCTTATCGATGCGCTAGCTCCTATCGTGAACGACTACGACTTCGTCTTCATCGACTGTCCGCCGTCGCTGGGACTGCTCACGATCAATGCCTTGGTTGCGGCTACCGAGGTTCTCGTACCGATTCAGTGCGAATATTATGCGCTCGAAGGTGTGGGCCAGCTCGTGCGAAACGTCGAGCTTGTACGGAAGAGCCTGAATCAGGATCTAGAGATCTCCACGATCGTTCTAGTCATGTACGACGCTCGAACAAAACTCGCTGGCCAGGTCGTCGACGAGGTCAGGAACCACTTCGGCGACAAAGTCTGCAAGATTGTGATCCCGCGTGTGGTGAGGCTCTCAGAAGCGCCATCATATGGCCAGCCGATCACCGTGTTCGACCCGGAGAACCGTGGAGCGCAGGCGTACCGCGACCTCGCGAACGAGGTCTTGGGCAACGAACTCGACCTCGATGACGCTATGCCGAGCGAGAAGCCAGCCGAGATGACGGCAGATGAACCTGTGAGCACGAACGAGCAGCAAACCTTGTCCCGCGTTGAAGAGCCTGAGCTCCAGTCCATCACGCCATCACACAGCACGGAGGACGAAGAGTGACTCGACAAGGTGGACTCGGCCGTGGCCTCGGTGCCCTCATACCCACTGATGTCACCGATGACCCCGATGCAACGTTCCAAACTGTTGCCGTCTCATCGATTCATGCGAACAAGTTTCAGCCTCGTGAGAACTTCGATGAGGAGACCTTGGACTCGCTCACGAATTCCGTGCGCGAACTTGGAGTGCTCCAACCTCTGCTCGTTCGAAAGGATGGCGACAGATACCAACTGATCGCGGGAGAACGACGTTGGAGAGCGGCCAAGCGAGCCGGGCTCCAGGAGGTGCCAGTCATCGTTCGAGACGCAGACGATATGGCGTCGCTCGAACAGGCGCTGGTCGAGAACTTGCACCGGCAGGATCTGAATGCGCTCGAAGAGGCTGCGGCGTATCAGCAGCTGGCCGATGACTTCAAGCTGACACAGGCCAAGATCGCGAAGCGGGTGGGGAAGTCTCGATCAGCTGTGGCAAACACCCTGAGGTTGTTGTCGCTGCCAACAGAGGTTCAGCGCTTCGTGTCGGATGGACGTCTCAGCGCGGGTCATGCGCGTGCGATCCTGGGTCTGGAGAACGAGGCTGCGCAGATCGGTCTCGCCGAGCGCATCGTTGCCGAGGACCTG
>CAXMRH010000095.1:0-27267 GCA_964196045.1 uncultured Chthoniobacterales bacterium
TGTCTGAGCGCGACATCGTTCGGCATCTCAGTCGTCAAGGACCCGTGCTCTTAGAAGGGATCGTGTCGGGTATTTGCACTTCCAACGTGACGACGTGCAGTCCCGACGACTCGATCGACAGTCTCATGAGTCTCATGACAGCTGGACGATTTCGTCACGTGCCGGTCGTCGAAGAGGGCCGTCTTGTCGGCGTTATCTCGATCGGCGATGTCGTGAAACATCATGTGGCCCAACTCGAAGACGCGAACCAGCAGCTCAACTCCTACATCACCGGCTTCCCTCGTTAGAGCTGCGCTGACGGTTCCGTCGTCTTGAGATCCTCGATACGGCTCGTGAGTGATTCCTCTCACACGTAGATGAGCTCGAACGTGGTTGCTGCTTCAACCCCAAGTCGAGGCCCCGCGCCCCGAGCCGCCTCGCCGAGAAATGCTGTCGCATCAGCCATGTCGCCGCCGAGGTTCGCCAGGTACGTCTCGTGACAGCGCAGAGACGCGATGCCCATGTCGAGGTGGTCGGTGACGTCGACGCCGTGCTGTCCGTGAGGCGAACCGGACATCGCTACGAATTCGATGCCGTTCCACGCATCACCGGCTTCCGGAAACAGCCAGGGGTTGCCCGCATCACGAGCTGCGTCGAGCACCGCCGTACCGACGACCCGGTGATCGATGTGGTTCCAACTGGCGCCGCCAAAAGAGTCGTGGTGGTTGATGCTCAACAACACCTCAGGGCGGCGGCTTCGAATTGCAGTCGTGAGATCTCGACGGATATCAATGCCGGCCTCAACAAGTCCATCGGGGTGGGCTAGAAACTCGACGTCGGTCACCCCGACAGCAGCGCAGCTCGCGATCTGTTCGGCTTCACGTAACGGACCGACGACGCTCGGATCCATCGACTGGATGCCCGCCTCACCCCGGGTGACGAGCAAGTAGCTGATCGACTTACCCTGAGCAGCCCATCGGGCCACGGCGCTCGCGGCGCCATATTCCATGTCGTCGGGGTGCGCAACGATTGCGAGCGCGCGTTGCCAATCTTCTGGTACGGGTTCGAGTTCCATCGCGCTCAAGCTTCGCTCATTCGGGTTGTTGACGACAAGACCATCAATCGTCCAGCGGCTCTTCGTAGCCGAGTGATGGCTACGCCCCGGTTGACCCAGTCGATCTCGAAGTAGATCACTGGTCCAGGTGATGCACGAGGTCGTGGATCTCCGGCAGCGTGTCTGGTGGACCCACGATCGTGATCATGTCGTCGGCTTCGAGAAGGAACGCCTCCGACAACACCATCTCCTTGCCTAGCCGCGCGACCGAGGCGATCACGATGTCATCGCCGACGGTCAGGCTTCCGACCGACCAACCAATTAACTCCGCTGCTTCGGTCTCCGGAAACAGCGTGTACTGGACGAGGCTCATCCCCGAGAGCAGTGCTCGTTTCACTTCGTCCTCGGTGTCCGCTGTCCCGACGGCCGCCGCGCCGTCTTCGTGAAGGTGCCCAGCCAGTTCGCCAGCCAATCGGAGAGTCCGTCCTGCACTGGCGGCGTTGCCCGCAACGAAGAACAAAGCATTCACCTGCTCGCCCGAGCCTCCCCAGCTGGCAGGGATCCGAATTCCGCCGGTCGCGCGTGCGATGACAAGTTCGTCTCGCTCCAGATCGTCAAAGAACGCGACCGGGGTCGCGGTGGGGTGAACATCAGACGGCTGGATCCACAGCGATCCAGCGTCCAAGAAGTGTTGCGACACTTGTTCAGCTTCGAGTCCGAGTGAGATGCTGAGCACCGTGGACGCCCGGCTGGCCGCTTCTTCGATTCCGATGCCATCGGGTATTGAAATGACCGCTGCACGCGCGATGAGACCGGTGTAGTCGTCGGCCTCGCGTAGCCCGTGGCTTTGCATTGCCTGACTGATGTCTCGATCGAGGGCTGGATCTGCAGATCGACCCCAGCGTTCGAAGACGTGTCGAACGGCTCCCACGCGGCTTGTTCGCGGGTACCCGTAGAAGCGATACCAACCAAGTGCGACGAGGATCGAGAGTGGCAGCAACAACAACGCAAGAAAGCCGAGCTGCGAGGTGAGTACGAGGGTGACGAGGATGCCAAAGATCTGAAGCCAGGGATAGAAGGGGGCGCGAAAGCCGGGCGCGTACGACGTTATTCCGGACTGCCGAAAAACGATCACGGCGAGGTTGACGAGCCCAAGGGTGAGCAGCACGAACGCGCTGGCGAGTTTGGCAATCGATTCTGCGTCAAACAGCACGACCACCAGGGCCATCGCCAGGCCCGTGAACATTACCGAGATAGCAGGCGTTTTCATGCGGGTGAGCCGGCCGAAAATGGCCGGCATCAGACCATCGCGGCTCATGGCTAAGGGATACCGTGCGGCGGCAAAGATGCCGGCGTTGACCGCCGAGGCGAACGCCGCCAGCGCGGCGAAGATGATGAGGATTTCGCCGATTCTCGGCATCACGATCTCTGCCGCGGAGTGAATCGGTGCGAGGTCCTCGTGCAGAATCGTCGGGTTGATCAGCGCAACTGCGACGAGCGCGCCGAGGGTGTAGGCCACGGTTGCGGTCAGCAAGGAAAGCATCATTCCGAGCGGAATTGTTCGGGACGGATCCTCGATCTCTTCTGCGACGCTGGCGACTTTGGTCAGGCCACCGTAGGAGACGAAGACCAAGCCGACCACGGCGAGAACTCCGCCAGCGCCCTCCTCGAAGAATGGCGAGAGGTTTTCTGTATCTGACGCAACATTGTCGAGACCAGCGATGAAGAACCACCCAAGAACTAACAGGACGAAGGCGACCAAGAGCAACTGAAGCGACGCGCTGTTCTTAGCTCCCACGATGTTCAAAATGGTGAATCCAATGATGAGCACCACCGCGAGCAGCGTGTTGGGCACGTCGAAGACCAGGTGCAGATAGGCGCTCATACCGACGAGGGCGAATGCGTCTTTGAGTACGAGGGACAACCATGTTCCGATTCCGGCAACTGTTCCTGCGCTTGGTCCGAGAGCGCGCTCGACGAAGAAGTAGGCGCCACCGGACCTTGGCATTGCCGTGCTGAGCTCGGCGACGCTGAGCATTGCTGGGACGGCCAGAACTCCAGCAATCGCGTAAGCCAAGATCGCGGAGGGTCCGGCTTTGGCAGCGGCAAGGCCCGGCAGCAAGAAAAGGCCTGAGCTGAACATCGCACCAGTGCTCAAGGCATACACGTGACGCAACGTCAGCGTGCGGTGAAGGCGATCACTTCCGTCCGAGGTCATGCGACAGGATAAAACAAACGACGAAGGGGTCCAAGAGCTGGCGCAGTTCTCTGAATTGTGTGACGGCTGTCCGAATCCGCCGCCTCTCTTCGACGTATGCGCAGGAGGGCAAGTGCGCCTTCCGGAAAGAAACAGGGAGACAGAAGAATGCCAAAGTACGTACTCGCCTACCACGGCGGTAACCCGATGCCCGAGTCAGAAGCCGAACAGGCAGTGATCATGGAGGCATGGGGTGCCTGGTTCGCTGGAATGGGACAAGCAGTCGTGGATGGCGGCAACCCGATCAGCCAGACCAAGACCATCACATCGGATGGCACGGCGAGCGATGGTGGGGGAGCCAACCCCATCACTGGCTACAGCCTGATCAGTGCAGCCAACATGGATGCTGCCCTTGTGCTCGCCGGAACATGCCCAGTGCTCGCCGCTGGCGGAAATGTTGAAGTTGCCGAAGCCATCGACATGTAGCGAGGATCTGGTCCTCGGTTGTCCGTCGTCTTGATGGGTTGGCGGGGACCGAATTCGATGTCCGCCCGTCGACCAGCTGGTCGTCAGCCTCGTTGGTGACACCTGCAAAGATGTCGAGCGGAGGTAGTCATGTTCGCCATCATCACCACGGTCGCCGTGGAGCCGGATTCAATCGATGAGCTCGCGGCGCTCTTCGATTCGACGAATCGCGACCTTGTCGCTGGTCACGACGATTGGCGCGGTGCCTGGTTCACGGCGAATCGCGAAACGAGCGAGATCACCGTCATCGCCCAGTGGACGGATGCGTCGTCGTATTCGGCGTTGCGCGAGAGCCCTGAATTCGCGGAGATCATGGGCCAGTTCTCCCAGCGATTCGTTTCCCCGCCACGGGTGAGCATCAACGAGATTCTCGTGCAGATGTAGGGCCTCGTCACGGACAGTCCGGTTCGGGTAGCGTCCTGACGCAACGAAACATGACGTGAACTGGAGTGTCCGTGAAGAACGAAGCCAGGGCAGTGGTAATCGGCGGCGGAATCGTTGGGGTGGCCGTGCTGTACCACCTCACGAAGCTGGGGTGGAAGGACGTTGTTCTCGTCGAACGCAAACAGCTCACCGCTGGGTCGACGTGGCACGCCGCCGCCGGATTCCATTCGCTCAACGGTTCGGTGAACATGGCCCGACTGCAGGCGTACAGCATTCAAACGTACGACGAAGTGGCCGAGATCAGCGGGCAGGACATCGGCATACATCGAGTCGGCACGTGCACGACGGCGGCCACCCCAGAACGGTGGGACTTCCTCAAGATCGTCGATGAGCTGAACACGACGCTAGGCATCGATTCGTGGCTGATCGACGCGGACGAGATCCCGAAGTACAGCCGCCTGACCGACCACACGCAGCTGATCGGTGCACTGATCG
Source organism: uncultured Chthoniobacterales bacterium (assembly GCA_964196045.1). Lineage (GTDB taxonomy): Bacteria > Actinomycetota > Acidimicrobiia > Acidimicrobiales > SHLQ01 > SHLQ01. The sequence continues at coordinate 4,635 of CAXMRH010000095.1, forward strand.
ACCCAGCCGACGGTTATCTCGATCCGTATGGCGCAACACATGCGTACGCCAAGGCCGCGCGAATCGCTGGCGCGGAGATCTATCAAGAGACGCTCGTGACGGCGCTCGAACAGCGTGATGACGAGACCTGGAACGTGATCACCGAGAAGGGCACGATTCACACAGAGCATGTGATCAACGCCGCCGGACTCTGGGCGAGAGAGGTCGGGCAGATGGTCGGCCTCGAACTTCCGCTCGTCCCCTATGAGCATCACTACCTGGTGACCGAGCAGCTTCCGGAAGTCATGGCGCAGGACGAGGAGTCATTGCTCACCGTCGACCTCGATGGCGGCATCTACGTGCGCGAGGAAGTGGGCGGCCTGCTGTTCGGGGTCTACGAGCCCAACCCGATTCCGTGGTCGCTCGACGGCACTCCATGGAGCTTTGGCTCCGAGCTACTCGAGCCCCGTCTCGAACATCTTGCGCCATCGCTCGAGCGAGGCTTCGAGCGTTTCCCGATGATGGAGAACGCGGGCATCAAGAACAGCATCAATGGGCCGTTCACGTTCACCCCCGACGGCAATCCGCTGATGGGTCCAGTGCGAGGGGTGTCGAACTACTGGTTGGCGTGTGGATGTATGGCCGGGTTCAGCCAGTCCGGTGGCGTGGCGCTCGCGCTTGCGCAATGGATCATCGACGGCGAGCCCGAAGAAGACACGTTCTCGATGGACCCCGCGCGCTTCGGCTCGTTCGCCAACGAGGCCTATCTGCTCGAAACGTCCAAGCAGTTCTACGAGTGGCGTTTCAACGTTGCGTATCCGAACGAGTCCTGGCCTGCTGGTCGTCCCGCTCGAACCACACCGATCTACGACCTTCAGCAACAAGCTGGGGCGGTGTTCACGTCGATCGGGGCACTCGAGGTCCCGATGTGGTTTGCCCGGGAAGGGGAGAAGGCCGAGGACATCCCCAGCTTCTTCCGGCCGAACAGCTTCGATGCCGCCGGCGAGGAGGCTCTCGCGACGACTAAGGGCGCGGGCATCATAGACATCAGTTCGTACTCGAAGCTTGAGGTCCGTGGTCCCGGCGCTCGGGAATGGTTGGACAAGGTTCTGGCGTCCAAGTTGCCCACGATCGGTCGCAGCCGTCTCGGGGTGCTGCTTTCCGACGCTGGGGCGATCATCGGAGACTTCACGGTCTTCTGCCTCTCCGCGGCTGAGAGCGATGGAGGCGAGCGGTTTGTCATGACCGGCTCAGGGCCGATCCAGGAATGGCACATGCGCTGGTTCGATCGGTACCTGCCCGCTGTTGGCGTCTCAGTGATCAACGAGACCGACAACTGGATGGGTCTCGGAGTCGTCGGTCCCAAATCGCGCGAGATTCTTCAGCGTCTGACGCGAGCCGATCTCAGCCCGGAGGCGTTCCGGTTCATGTCGGTGGCCAACATGAACATCGGGCTCGCCCCCTGTCGTGTCGATCGGGTTTCCCTCACCGGCGAGCTCGGATACGAGATCTGGATGCCGGCCACTTACATGCGCCACGTCTATACGAAGCTGCACGAAGCGGGCGCCGAGTTCGGTATTCGAAACGTTGGCGTCACCGGGTTGTTGAGCATGCGTCTCGAGAAAGCTTTTGGCATCTGGGGACGAGAGTTCTGTCCGGACTACACGCCGTCACAAAGCGAGATATCCCGCTTCGTCGACTATGACAAGCCCGGCTTCGTCGGTCGAGACGCGGCGCTCGCCGACCGCGATGCTGGCCCGAAGGCACAGCTGGTCCTCATGAGCGTCGACGCCACCACAGTCGATGCGAGCGGCTTCGAGCCGGTCTACCTCGACGATCGCAAGGTGGGCTACGTGACCTCAGGTGGCTACGGATATCGGACGCAGCAGAGCTTGGCGCTTGCGTACGTCGACGTTGCGGATCTCTCGACCGAAGCGGCCTACAAGATCCCGTTGGTGGGTGATCGTCGGCCAGCCCGGATCTTGCCCGAGGTCGCGTTCGACCCGAGCGGCGCCAAGATGCGCGCCTAGTCGACCCTCCTCCTGGCCTCGACTATTCGGGCGGCCGCATGGCCTCTCGGATCGCTGCGTAGTGATCTGGCCCGACCTCGACGAGTCGCGAGAGCGAAGCAGCTTCGAGCTCGGCCTTCACATCTTCGCGCTCGCCTGCTTCCAGAAGTAACCGGCGCACTTCGTCGATCTGGCTCGCAGACAGACCCGATCGCGCCACGAGAGGCTGAACTGGCCAAGGCCCCAAGCGTTCGATGATTCGAAGGTCCGCTACGGCTGGCTCGATTCGGGCGCGCCCCGTTCGGACGACTGAGTCGATGACGGCTGCGTCGAGTTCGCCCGACACGACCATGTCGAGGGATGTGTGGTGGCCGCCGGTGAAGACGAGCTCGGTGAAGGTCTCCTCGTCGAGCCCGCGATCTCGCATCGCAAACCGCATCGAGTGGTAGCCGCTGAGGCTGACCGGGTCGTTGCAGCCCACTCGTTTGCCGGCGAGGTCCTCGAACGAAATGATGCCGGAGTCGGCGCGTGTCACGAGGTCGCCGAAGTACACAGGCCGGCCGTTCACGTCTGGGTCATCTGGGACCCAGGCCACGCCTGCCAGCTCGATACTTGGAGAATCACTTCGTGTTGCAAGATCGACGTACGAGGTCGAGCAGATCCAGCCCAGGTCAGCTGTTCCATCCGCGAACGGATCCTCACCTGGCGCCGGCCCCGACGACGTCATATCGAAGTCGACTTCAGCATCGACGATTTGGCCCAGTAGCTCGAACAGCGATTGGGGGAATCCTGGACTCATGTAGGTCAACAACCGCACGACACGACGGTAGCGGCGTTGGTGATGCTCCGGGACGTCGGCGCCCGGCTCGGCGATATCGGTGACCTTCGGCCCTTCCGTCTTGCCTGGCCATGTTTGAGGATCGAGGCATGAAGGAACTCTTGCCACATCATTGGAAGCTCACGATCCAGTCCCATGAGGATGACGACCACTGCGAGATGGTCGTGCACCTTGACGCGGGTGATCGATCCCTCTCGGGGGTGGGCCGTTCCCGGCGGAACCCGGCCGATCCGTCTATTCCCCAGCTCGGTGAGGAGCTCGCCGCGGCGCGAGCCCTGCACGAGCTCGCCAATCATCTGACCGACGATGCCCGTGCGATGATCGAGACCTATGCCGGGAACGCGGACTGAACCTGCCCTGATCAGAACAACTCTGCCGCCAGCCCGTCAGCGGCCACGTGTCACTCCACTGCTGCGGCCTCCATCAGTACCGGGACTTCATAGATGTTGATCTGGGAGCCGTCTTGTGCCGATTGTTCGAAGACGATCACGGCGCCGAAGCCTTCGACATCGGTCTCGAAGTCGACGGTGAACTCGAACGGGCCGAACAGGTTCACGTCGGGCTGAGCTGCCGTGGTGAATCCATCGGCGACGATCTCTCCACTCGGCGGGATGACAATGTCATAAATCACGTTGGCCTCGAAGGTCCGGCTGAATCCAGTGACTGTCAACGGTGATGTGATGAGCTGGCCGGGATACGGGGACTCGACCACGATGGCTGGTGCGACGGCGTCGTAAAGACCCTCTCGGGTCAAGCCCGTGGCCTCAAGTCCGTGGCTCAAGATGGCATAGCGTGCTTCACCATCGATCGTAATGTCGACCGAATCAACCGTCGGGAACTGCGTGAGGGTGAACACGAATTGGGACACGAGTCCGATCTCGCCCATCGTCCCCAACCCCGTCGCCTCGAACTCGCTCGAGAGGTCGATGGTCGCCACGCCATCTTCGATCGTCAGTCCCAGCACCTCGGTTCCCGCGGGGACCGCACTGACCATTCCCAGCTCAGATTCGAGTGTGTTGGGTCCTTCGAGCAAGGCGTCCAGCGCGGAACTCGCGGGCGTCGCAATGGGTACCTCGCGGCCACCAACGGCGATCCCGGTGTCTCGCAACCAGTACACCCTGACGACTTCCAAGTCGGGCAGAGGCGTCGTTGTGGGAGCCACGGTTGTGGTGGCATCCACCCCAGAGGTCGACGTGGTGGCGGGCGCGGTCGTGGGAGCCACGGTTGTGGTCGGATCCGCCGTAGAGGTCGACGTGGAATCGGTCGCAACTCCCTCGTCATCGTCGCCGCACGATGCGGCGAGCAGCCCAAAGAACGCGATCACCACTACCAGGATCCGGATGGAAGAAACGGAAGTCTTGCGCATATGCGACACACCTCCTACATCGAACGTCGCATCACCGTCAGGTTGGCCGAGGGTCGAAGTACGTGTACAGAGGAGAAAGTCCCTCTGCCTGTGAAGCAGCTACAGGGTTGGGCCCGCCTATCCTCGACCTCGTGACTCCTCCGGACCGTCCCGTCGAGCGAACCAACGCCGACCCGGGGTATCTGGTCCAGTTGGCCACGCACCGCGTGGTCGGTGTTGTCGAGGGCATGCATCATGCAATCGCAAGGCCCTGGTTCTCCTTCGCTGGTCCTGCTACCGCCGGGCTTCATCGGATACATCACACCTGCGCCTCTGGCATGTACAGACTCGTGCGGCTCGGTGGGAGTGCTGTTGCCGCGGCCGTCGATCGTGGTGCCGTCGCCGATAGTCCTGGCGCCGACTCAGCAACTGCAGTAGCGCGCGCACTGTGGGGTGACGATCCGGAGAGGCCCGTGGGCTCTGATACCACCATCCGCGATGCCACAGGCAGTGTGCTGCTCCCGACCATCGATGAACTCGCTGACACTTTCCCGGACGCAAAGCACCGTCTCATCGTCCTGATTCATGGTCTGGGGCAGACCGAACGTTCCTGGGAAGGAATCACGACGTCCCTTGGCGGTGGTTCCTCGCTTGTTCGGATTCGGTACAACACCGGCCTTCCCGTCTCTTCGTCGGCGGCCGACGTGGCGTCGCTCTTGGACCAGGTGGTCGAGCACTGGCCGGTAGAGGTGCACGAGGTCATCTTGATCGGTTACTCGATGGGCGGTTTGGTTGCTCGGGCGGCGGTGAATCAGGCGCATACGAGCAATCAGATATGGGTCTCGGACACGCGACGCGTGATCACCATCGCTGCTCCGCTGCTAGGATCGCCGATTGAGAAAGGGGCGGAGGCGCTCGCACGAGGCCTTGCAATTGTGCCTCAGACGAGACCCTTGGCCGAGTTTGTTTCCAGCCGCAGCCAGGGGATCAAGGATCTCCGGCACGGCTCTGCCGTCGACGCGGTCCTTCCCGATCACATCGAACACCATTGTATTGCTGCGGTTGTCACCGAAGACCCCAACCATCCCGTGGGGCGCCTGCTCGGTGATTTCGTCGTGCGGGCCACGAGCGCAACGGGTCGAGGTCGACACCGTTCGATCGAGCACTCCGGCCGGCATGTGCTTGGAGGCCGACATCACGCCAACGTCCTCAAGGCGCCCGAGCTTCCGACATTGCTCAGCTCACTTGCACTCGGTGACATAACATGTTAGTTATATCGTTATGTCAGTTACCGAAGCCAAGCTGGTCGATCTTGAAGCGGCGCTGAAAGCGCTTGCGAGCGAACGTCGGCTCCAGATTCTCGAGTGGCTGAAAGATCCCATCGCGCACTTCCCATCACAGGAACACGGCGACCCGCTCGAACATGGGGCCTGTAACCAGTTCATCGTCGACAAGCTCGGCGTGAGCCAGCCGGCAGCATCACGACACCTGAAGGTGCTCGTCGATGCCGACCTCATCATCCCCACCCGACGTAAGGGGTGGACCTACTACCGACGTGACGAGGCAGCCATTGCCGCCGTCGTCTCTCAACTCGCACAAATCTAAGACCCAGGAGCACATGATGTACGAATCATTGAACGGCAAGGTCGTCCTCGTCACCGGCGCAGGCAAAGGAATTGGTCAGGCATTGGCTGAGCGGTTCGCCGGCCAGGGCTGCAAGTTGGCAGTCAACGATGTGAACGCCGAAGCGGTCGACGCTGTAGTGGCCAAGATCAACGATGGCGGCGGCACCGCCATGGCAGCAGTTGCCGACGTATCGAACTCCGAGCAGGTCGGCGCCATGGTTGATGCCGTCATGGCCGAACATGGTCGTATCGACGTGCTAGTCAACAACGCCGGAATCATCAGCCCGATGCTGCACTTCTTCGAAGCCGACGAAGCGTGGTGGCGCCGGATCATCGACGTGAACCTCACCGGGCACTTCCTCGTGTCGCACCCCGTTGCCCGAATCATGGCGAAGCAAGGAGGTGGCTCGATCATCAACATGAGCTCGGGTGGCGCCACTCGAGCCCATCGGGCTTTCACCGCGTACGACGCAACCAAGGGCGGAATCGAGGCACTCACTCGTGCAATGGCGCTCGACCTCGGTCCCTACAACATTCGCATCAACGCCCTTATGCCTGGGTCGATCGATACCACCGGCATGAACGTAGAGGAGCGAGCTCTACGCGGCGAGAACGTGCCACTCGGACGAATCGGTGAGCCACTCGACATGACCGGCGCGGCCCTGTTCCTCGCCAGCGATGACGCCACGTACATCACCGGCGATGTGATCAAGATCGACGGCGGCATGCTCGCACAGCAGCGTTCAGCCACCGTCGACATCATGCCTCCCTCGGACTTCCCGAAGCTCGAGGACCTCTAGCGATGGCGGTTCGCATCGGAGCCGACGTAGGTGGAACGTTCACGGACATCGTGATCGAGATGGACGACGGGTCGTTCGAGTCGATCAAGGTCCTGACGACGCACGAGGGACCCGAGATCGGAATCCTGGACGGCATCTCGCAGATTGCCACCGAGCACGACGTCGACATGGCGGATGTCGAGCAGATCATCCACGGAACGACACTGGCGACGAATGCGCTGATCGAGCGGAGCGGTGCACGAACAGCACTCGTCACGACCAAGGGATTTCGAGATGTGATCGAGACGCGGACCGAGGGACGGTTCGAGCAATACGACCTCAACATCGTGCTGCCGACACCACTCATCGAACGCAAGGACCGTTTTGTTGTCCCGGAACGAATCAACGCTCGCGGTGAAGTGCTCCTGGAGTTCGACGAGAAGGCAGCTCGCGAGACGATCGAGACGATTGCAGCCGGGAGCTACGACGCCGTCGCCGTCGGGTTCTTGCACAGCTATCGAAACGCGGCTCATGAGCAGAAGTTCCGCGACATGCTTCTTGTGGAGCTGCCAGATATTGCCGTGTCGATCAGCGCCGAGGTCTCGCCCCAGATGCGTGAGTTCGAGCGCTTCAACACGGTGTGCGCAAATGCGTACGTGCAGCCCCTCATGGCGTCGTACCTAGTTCGCCTAGAAGAGGAGCTCCAAGAGCGTGGCGCGGCGTGTCCGCTGTATCTCATTCATTCGGGCGGCGGTCTGGTCAGTGTCGAAACGGCGGTTGCCTTTCCCGTGCGACTGATCGAGTCCGGTCCAGCTGGCGGAGCGATCTTCGCCGCCGACCTCGCTGCTCGGTACGGGCGTGATCGGGTCCTCAGTTACGACATGGGCGGGACTACCGCGAAGATCGCGTTGATCGAGAACTACACTCCGCAAACTGCGAAAACGTTTGAGGTCGCGAGGTCAACACGGTTCAAGAAGGGCAGCGGAATGCCAATCTCGATCCCGGTGATCGAGATGATCGAGATCGGCGCCGGGGGCGGCTCCATAGCCAGCGTCGACTCGCTTGGCCAGATTCGAATCGGTCCTCACAGTGCAGGATCCGATCCTGGCCCGGCCGCCTACGACCTTGGGGGCACCGAACCTACCGTCACCGATGCGAACTTGCAGCTCGGTCGGCTCCACCCCGACACGTTCGGCGCGAAGTCGATCACGTTGTCACCTGAGCGCGCAGCGGAAGCGATTCAATCCAAGATCGCGGACGAACTCGACATGGATGACCACACCGCGGCAGTCGGCATCGCCGAGGTCGTCGACGAGAATATGGCCAATGCAGCGCGGGTCCACGCCGTCGAGAACGGCAAGAACCTGGCGGGGTTCGCAATGGTCGCCTTCGGTGGGGGAGCACCGCTGCATGCATCGCGCCTCATGGACAAGCTCGGCCTCGACGAGTTGTTCGTCCCTCCAGGCGCCGGGGTTGGGTCGGCCATTGGGTTCCTACGTGCGCCCTTTGCGTATGAGGCAGTGCGGAGCTTCTACACACGAACCGACGAGTTTGACTTTGCTGCGGTCAACGACGTGCTCGCCGAGTTGGCATCTGAAGCCGAGGCATTCGTTCGCCAGGGCACCGATGCCGAGCTCGTCGTGGAGCGTCAGGTCTCGATGCGGTACAAGGGCCAGGGTTGGGAGATCCCCGTTCGCCTCGAGGGTCCAAGCCCCACGCACCACGGCAACCAGCCTGGCGAGACCGAGCGCGTCGGCGAACAGTTCGCGTTCGATGAGTTCGCGGCCGAGGGTCTTGCCGCCACGTTCACCAAGGCCTACGAGGAGTTCTTCGGACGGGCGATCGACGACCTTGCGATCGAGGCCGTCAGTTGGTCGGTCCGGGTGGCATCGGTGCAAGAACGTCCTCCGATCCTCGATCTCGTGCGGGCTTCTCGAAGGGTCGAGGCAACAACCACCCGACCGATCTACGACCCAGTCGAACGAAAGGATCTCGAAGCGGACGTCCTTGAACGCGCTGCTCTCTCCGCAGGCGACGCCGTCCTGGGTCCTGCCGTGATTGTCGAGGACCAGACCACCACGGTCCTTGGATCGCACCATCAGGCCGTCATGCAAAGCGATGGCACGCTGCTCGTCACTCGAGCCGGATTGATCGGAATGGCGCTATGAGTGCAACCTCGAGCAAACACCGGGACGTCCAGTTCCAGATCATGTGGAACCGGCTGATCTCGGTTTTGGAAGAACAGGCGCTCACGCTCATTCGAACCGCGTTCAGCACGTCGGTACGCGAGGCCGGCGATCTCTCTGCGGGCGTCTTCGATCGTGAAGGACGGATGGTGGCTCAAGCTGTCACCGGTACGCCTGGGCATGTGAACACGATGGCTGCGGCAGTGTCGCACTTCATCAACGACATCGGTCCAGAGCGGATCTACCCCGGTGACGTGTACCTGACCAACGATCCCTGGAAGGGGACGGGCCATCTCCACGACATCACCGTTACCACACCAGTATTTCGGGCTGCACTCCCGGCCGACATCCAAGGGACGGGGTCTCCGCGGAGCTCGACCGGAAGTGTCGAGGACAACATGGAGTTGATCGGCTTCTTCGCCTCGACTGCGCATGTGGTTGATATTGGCGGGCGCGGATATGGACCCGACGGACGCGAGATTTACGAAGAAGGTATTCGCATTCCGATCATGAAATGGGTGGAGCGCGGGGAGCTGAACCGCGATCTCATCAACGTTCTTCGCAACAACGTGCGCGAGCAGGATCAGGTGCTGGGGGACATTCATGGACTCGCCGCGTCGAACGAAACCGGGCGCCGCCGTCTGCTCGAGATGCTCGACGAGTTCGAGATGACAGACCTCGACGAATTGGCCGAATTCATCTTCGATCGAACACGTTCGGCCACCATCGCTGCGCTCGATCAGGTGGAAAAAGGCACGTACACGAACTCCATGCGAGTCGACGGTTACAACGAGTCGATCGACCTGGTCGTGGAGCTCACCGTGACCGACGACGGCATGCACGCTGACTTCACGGGAACCTCACCTCTCAGCGAGTTCGGCATCAACGTGCCGATCACGTACGCACAGGCGTATTTCACGTACGGGATGTTGGTGGCTCTGGCTCCCGAGCTGCCGAACAACTATGCGTCCCTGTTGCCCTTTACGGTCAGCGCACCGCCTGGCGTCATTCTCAACGCCCAAGATCCAAACCCTGTCGCGGTACGGCACGTGATCGGCCACTTCGTGACCGACCTTTGTCTTGGGGCGATTGCTCCTGCGCTTCCACACGTCGTTCCCGCCGAGGGTGCGGGTGCGCTCTGGAACTTCCAGGCGAGTGCTCGATCCGCGAATGCCTCGGATCTCCTACCTCCTGTCGAACTGTTGATGTTCAACAGTGGCGGTACGGGCGCTCGACCAGAACTCGATGGCCTGACCGCCACGGCCTTTCCCTCTGGCGTCATGACCATGAGTGTCGAGGCCACCGAACAGATTGGGCCGATCATCATCTGGCGCAAAGAGATTCGCGAGAACAGCGGAGGTGTCGGCCGACAGCGCGGTGGACTTGGTCAGATCATCGAGATCACCCCGACCGACGGGTACCTCTTCGAGTTCTCGGCCATGTTCGACCGAGTAGAGAACGCGGCCCGTGGTCGCTCCGGCGGAGGCGACGGAGCTCCCGGCAACGTCTACTTGGACGATGGCTCGCCGTTCGCTACCAAAGGCAAACAGACAGTTCCTGCGGATCGACGTCTGATTCTCGAGCTGCCGGGTGGTGGGGGCTTCGGAGACCCCGGCGAACGTGACCCGGAACTCGTCGAGAACGACAAGAGACAGGGTTACGTCAGTTGACCGAACGACGAGGACCGACAGCTACGACCCACGCGGCTTCGTAGTTCGTTAGCCGGCAGCGATGAGTGCGGTCGCCACCAGGGCGGTGACAAGGCCACTCAATTGAAGCCTGGAGATCCGCTCATGGAGAACGAACCGGGCGAGGAGCACCGTTGACGCAGGGTAAAGCGAGCTGAGCACCGCCACGATCGTCAAGTCGCCCAACGTCGTCGCGTACAAAAACATCGCGTTCGATCCGGTGTCGAACAGGCCGGTGAGCACGATGATCCCGAACGTCGGGCGTACCGTGGCCAGGCTGTCCCGTCGCCGGAGGAACACGAACGCGACGAGCACGCCTGACGTGAGTAACCGAGCGCCGACGACTGGCCATGGTGCGGTCGCGTCGGAAGTGGCGTCGAAGAGAATGAACATCGTCCCGAAACATGCGCCCGCGACCAGAGACTGCAGAACCACCGACGTCGTCACCGGACTGGAGTCGATCTCGCTCGGAATCGAAATGAGTGCGATCGCGACCACCGCTGCAATCACTCCGATCCATGACCAAATGGTGAGCGAGTCTCCATCGAGCACACCCCACGTAGCGGGTACAGCTGCTGAGGTGATGGCGGTAAGCGGGGCGACAACTGCCATGGGCCCTATCGCCAAACCTCGATACAGCAGGGCGACGCCGACCCCACCGATCGCCCCAGCGACTACTCCGATGGCCATGTCGTCCCAGGCGAAGGAGTTGGCAAGAAATGGCGCAAGGGCGCTCACGCCGACGAGTCCGACCAGGTGAGAGAAGGCAACCACGTTCAGAACCGAGGTTCGTTTGCTCGAAAGGCCGCCGAAGAAATCGCCAGATCCGAAGAACAAGGCGGCTAGCAGCCCAAGAACGATTGCCATCGGGTTAGATCGTCGCGAAGTGAGACGCGAGATCGTCAGCGATGCGACGCGCTGGTGACCCCTCAGCCTCTGAAGCTCGGATAGCTGCGTGCCAGCGAAGCGATAGTCCTTCCGGTCCACAGCGAACGGGTACCACGCGCCCCGCGTCGATGACCGGAAGTAGAGCCCATCGGCTCAGGATGCTGACACCGGAACCAGCGGCAACCAGTTCGGCTATGGCGCTCGTCTGCTGGACGACAGTGACGATTCGTGGGGAGGCCGAGGCTGGCCGAATGAAGCGGTCGTACTCGAACCCGGGCGTCGGACTGAGGTTGTAGGTCAGGTAGCTCTCTTCGGCGAGTTCTTCGGGTTCGATGCAGTCGCGGTGAGCGAGGGGGTGACTCGGGGCGACGAGCAGCACGAGCTCGTCCTCGAACAGCGGGTGCCGGCTGATCGGTCCACTCGGGAGACCAGGCGCAAGGACCAGGTCGGCGCTGCCCGACGCCAGGGCTTCCTCGGGTCTGTCGATCCCCGCGACAAGGTTGACCTCGATCTCCGGATGATTGGCCCGCGCTGTCCGCAGAAACTCCGGGTACCAGTGGAAACAGTCGTAACTCCCGACGGCGATTCGGACTGTGGAGACCACCCCTTCTCGTTCAGAGAGCAACAGCGCCTCGCTTCGTTCGAGGTCAGACAGCGCTCGACTCGCCGCTTGATGGATGACGAGGCCAGCCCTCGTTGGTTTGAGGCGCCGTTGTGGTCCTCGTTCGAAGAGCGCGGTGCCCAGTCTCCGTTCAGCCTCCGCAAGTCGATGACTCAACGCCGATTGTGTGGTCGACAACGCCTTCGCCGCCGCAGTCATCGTCCCGAGCTCGACGATGGCCAGAACTGTTTCGTAGTGACGAAGCTCGAGTTGCAAGACCATGTCAATAGCAGGTTATGAGCTAAACTCATAACAAACCACGCCGACTATTCGTTTGACGCATGAGTAAGATCGTGACGTACTTGTTCTCGCCCTGATAGTCATCGAGAGCCCAACTTTGACCCTGTTGCAGTTAGCCCCTGAAGAGAGCCCGCCGGACCATGAGTTCGCCGCGACCAAGCTCTACCAGTGCGACTTGCCCCTTTTGAACTATCTCTTGCAGGACCTGCGATCTCTTCTGAGAAGTTTTGCCCGGGATGATCTCGACATCACCCCGCATCAGAACTTCACCTGGACGGTCCATGACCTGAATCGCCGTACGATCGTCTGTGACCCCGATCGGCTGCTCACGTCGATGGACGTCAAGGTTGTTGGCTTCTTCGGCGATCGACGTACCGATGCGGACGATTGCGCGGTGGACAGAATCGAAAACTTGCTGCACGAAGAGTTCCGGAGTTATCCGGGAATCTTGAGTTACAGCTCCGCCGAGCTCATCGATGATCAGTGGGTTGACCTCGTTGTACATCGCGTGCCATCAGACCGAGACGAGTGGCGAACCAGCAAGGTGCACGTACATGCGGTCGACCAACTCGCACCCGAGATGTACCACAGCGTGCGTATCCACAACGGAAGCATTCTCGGCGGACCGATCGGTTCTGAACCTGTCATCATCGAGAGCACGAAGTACTGGGACTACGACGCTTCGCCCGTATGGCACGCAACGCGAGATCTTCCGACTGTCGTCGCCGAGACGCTCGCCAGTCAGACCATGGCGTCAACCGCAGTCACGGACAAGATCGAGGGTCAGAGCCGCCTGTGGTAAGTGGTTTGCACCAACGCTCCGAGTAACACCTCGGTCGAGATGTGATCGAACCAGACCGCTTCGTCGAGTGCTCCGAACAACGGAGTTCCGGCTCCGAGCACGACGGGAAGTGTCGTCGCAGTGAGCTCGTCGAGCAGTCCCTCCTGCAGGAAGCTCGTCACCACGCTGCCCCCGTCTATGTAGAGCTTCGTCATGCCTCGGGCGGCGAGTTCTTCGACCAGTTCGGTCGGCGCCGACGTGGACAATTCCGCGCCTACCGCCTTATCGGGAACCTGCTGGAGAAACGAGGATAGAACGATGATCGGTTTGGTGTATGGCCAATCGCCTTCGAATGCGACCACCGTCTCGAAGGTGTTGCGACCCATCACGATCGCATCAATCGAGTCCATAAAGGAGCCGTACCCCAGATCCGAGCCAGTCGGATTTGGTGTTCCCTCCAGCCACGAGAGGTCGCCGTCGGGTCCCGCTATGAATCCGTCCATGCTGACGCCGAGGTAGGCGGCGCAGCGGATGTCCGCGCTCAATGCACCTGCCCCACGACGGAGGCAGGCGTGAGGTGCACGAGCAAGCGACCTTCATCGACCATTGCTTGGCGATACTCATCCCAGTCCGGGTGGGGGCTGCCGCTCACCGCTTCGAAGTACTCGACTAGGGCATCGTTCGTTGCGTCATCCACCGCGGTGGTGACCGCCATGAGCTCCACAGTTCCGTCGAAGGATGTATAACTCCAGCTTCCGGGCTCGGTGATGTGCACGACGACGCGCGGGTCCCGCCGCATGTTCGCGGTCTTGGCCCGGTCGGCGGTGAGCGAAATCACAAACGTCCCGTCCTTCACGGTGTACGCGACGTCGGATGACTGTGGCCGGCCGTCTTTTCGAAGTGTGATCAGAACGGCAGTTCGGCGTTCGGAGGCCCAGTTGAGTGCTGCGGTGAGGTCCATGTTCGGACCCTACAGGTCAGTCGCACCGGTCGTCAGGAGATTGCGGGCAGTACATCGAGTCCGAAGAGGTAGATCGTGCCAAGGACGATGCTCGCGCTGCTCACGACAATCGCAACAGCCGCGTACACGGGAAAACTTCGATCGGCGTTGAGAAGGCCAGCTCCGGCGAGCAACGCCAAGCCAGCGTTGGCCACGATCAATCCAATGACCCAAGCGCCGAGGAGCATGAGTCCGAAGCTGATTCCTGCCGCGGATGTCGAGGCGACGAAGATCGCGATCTGCGTTGGACTCTCGATTCCGACGCCGTGCAACATCCCGATGCCAGTTGCCGTGCCACGGCCATACGACACGTCAGGCCGATCGGGAAGCACGAGGTCGTGCGAGTGGCGGTGGTTGTGTTGATGTATACGTTCCCGAACGCCACGCCATCCGGTGGTGGCGACGGAAACCGGGTTGGGTGCAGCCTCGGTCACGACACCAACATGTGCGTGGTCGTGCGCCGGAGCTTCGTCGTGCGCGGTGTCGTCGTCCGAGTGCGCGTGATTGTGTTCATGCTCGATGGTGATCGATCGGACGGTCAGCCCATTGCGCACACGCCGAAGACCCGCAAATGTGCCATCGATAACCAGCATCCAGCGGCTTCGAAGGCGAAAGTTGCGCCCTTTGCGGGTGAGCTCGACGAGAATCCAGGCACCGAGAGCAATAAGCGTAAGGCCCACGATTCGGCCCATCCAGGATTCTAGTGACTCGGGAATGAGCAGGCCGAAGGCGATCGCCAACGTGCCGAGGGCGAAGACGACGGCGCCATGACCGATCGCGTAGGCCATCGACAACACGAAGCCGCGACGGCGATTGTCGGCCGTTCCGCTCAGATCAGTGATGGCCGCGATGTGGTCCCAATCGATGCCATGTCGGAGTCCGAGGCCCAACGCGGTGAGCAGAAGACCTAGAGACATGCCTCTCGTCTATCGGGTTCAAGGCGGTCACGGCAACCTGTCCGAATGGAGAGATCGTTAGAGTTCATTCGTGCCGGCATTCAACTCTCTCCTCGCCTTCGCCGCGCTGTCCTTTGCGCTGATCATCGTGCCGGGGCCGAGCGTGATGTTTGTGGTTTCGCGCGCCGTGGCGCACGGTCGCCGTGCTGCGCTTCTCACCGTGTTCGGAAATGCGCTCGGTATAGCGGGGCAGGTGACGCTCGTGGCCGTGGGCTTAGGTGTCGTGGTCGAGCGGTCAGTGCTCGCCTTCACCGTCATCAAGCTGGTCGGGGCGGCGTATCTGATCTGGTTGGGCATCCAGGCCATACGACAGCGCAGTTCGCTGTCAGCGGCCGCGCTGGATTCGGTTCACGGATTGCGACCTCTGCGGCCCCTGGTGGTCGACGGGTTCATCGTTGGGGTGGCGAATCCCAAATCGATCGTGTTCTTTGCCGCGATCCTGCCGCAGTATGTTGCTGTCGATGGTGCGTCTTCGGGACTACAGATGATGCTTCTCGGGGCGATTTTCGTCGCCGTGGCGCTGATCTCCGATGGAGTGTGGGGACTTGCGGCGGGCACAGCAAGGCAGTGGTTCGTCGGATCACCTGGGAGGCTCGCCAAACTTGGGACTGCTGGCGGACTGACGATGGTTGGCCTTGGCATCCAACTCGCGATCAGTGGTCGCAAGGACTGAATTTTGCCTGCCGCGATCCAACCTACGGAGGCGACGAGAAGCCCGGCGGCTGCATCCATGACGTAGTGATTCCCGGTCAACACGACGGCGGCGATCATCGCAATCGGGCTGAGAATTCCGAGAAGCCGCAGACGACGGCTCGAAGCTGCCTGATAGAGAGCAAGTCCTACGAGGAAGTTCCAACCGACGTGCAGGCTGGGTACCGCCGCGTACTTGTTGATGAGTGACGGTGGTTGCAACACTCGGTACGAGTTGGACTGCTCGGTAACCGTGTCCACAATTCCGATGTCGAGCAGCCGCGGCGGTGTGACCGGGTAGAGCACGAAGATCACGACGCCGATGGCCCCAGAGACGAACAGGGCGTTTCGGAGCCTGAAGAAGAGGTCACTATTCCGGCGGTGGAGCCAGATCAGCGTCGCAGCGATCGCGGGCCAATGCCCCCAGATGTAGATCCAGTTGAACAGCGTCGACAGGGTATTGCTGTCTAGGACGAGTGATTGGAGCTGTGCCTCAACATCAAGGCCGAGCACCGACTCGAGTCGCGCGACGTCGTGGCCATGGTCGTTGGCGAGGGCCACGTTGCCCTCCGTTGCGCTGCGCACGCCGAAGTACACGACCGCGGCTCCAAAGATCAGCCCGAGCTGCATGGCGAACTGGGCTACGTACCGATCGAGACCGGTTCGAACTGTGTGGGGGGAATGTGTGTTGAGCATGGCGGAACGCTTCTTCTTGTTGACCATTTGGTTGGGTGTGCCCTGCACAGCTTGTTGATGCTGTGCAGGGCTTTCGTCACCCACTTCTGTGTTTCAACCGAGCGATTCAGGACTGTGAAACGAGGACCGCTTCCGCTTCTTCTGTTGCTTCGCTGGAGAAATCGATGTTGCGCTCGACCTGAATCGTGCGTGCTTTGTCTGGTAGTAGGAACCCAGCAACCACCACAGCACTTCCCAAGATCGCTGCGCTCAACCAGAAGCCAATGCTCATCGCTTCGATGAAGGACTCACTCGCGGTGGCGAAGGCCGGGCCTCCGATTTCGGCTGGAAGCGAGGGCAGACTTGCCGCAACAACTCCGATGCCTTCCTGAGCGAGCTCGACGGTTTCATCGGGCACAACTCCGGCGAGTCCCTCTTCGACGTCGGATCGGTAGAACGCATTTATCACCGAGCCGAGGATCGCCACACCCAGGGCAGAGCCGAGTTCACGGCTCACGTCGTTGACCGCAGAGCCGACACCAGCGTCCTCGACTGGCACGGCGGCCATGATTGCGTCGGTGAGGGGTTGCATGCCGAGACCGAAGCCGAAGCCGAGGACCATGATGATCGCGATCTCGGTTCCCGCACTCCAATCCGCCTGGACCTGCGTGAACAGCACCATCGAGAACGCCATGATCGACGTTGCGATCATGACCGTCCGCCTTGGGCCGATTGCGGCCGTCAACTTCGGAGCGATACCGGAGGCGAGAACGATCGCTGCGGCGTTCGGCAAGATCAACAGCCCCGCCTCGAATGGGTCGCGGCCTTGCACGATCTGGAAGAACTGCGTGAGGAAGAAGAACGCAGCCGGGCCAGCGAAGAACATCAGTCCGATGATCAACACCGAGGCCGAGAAGTCCTTCTGCTTGAAGAAGTGCAGCGGAAGCATCGGGAATTCGACTCGCTGTTCGATCGCCACGAAGCTTGCGAGCAGCACGGCCGATGCGACGAACGAGCCGATGATCACTGGCGAATCCCATCCAGCTTCGTTTCCTTGGATCACGCCGAAGACCAGAGCGGAGATACCAAGGGTGGCGGTGATCGCTCCTCCGACGTCCAATCCGACCTTACGGTTGTCGCGTGACTCAGGGACAAACCTTTGTCCGATGAGCACGAGGACAATAATGGGAACGAAGATCCAGAACGCTGCCGACCAGTCATACCGATCGACGAGATAACCGCCGATTGCTGGGCCGAGCCCGATGCCGATGCCGCCAACTGCGGTCCATACTGCGATTGCTTTGCCGCGCTCATCTCGTTCGAAAGCATTCGTGACGATGCTCAGTGTTGCCGGCAGTACGAACGCTGCGCCGAGACCTTGGATGCCTCGGCCGACGATCAATGTGGGAATCGACTCGGCGAGTGCGCCGATCACTGAGCCCGCACCGAAGAGGATCAAGCCATAGGTCATCCACGTCTTGCGTCCGAATCGATCGCCGATCGACCCAGCCAGGATGAGCAGGCCAGCAAGGACGAGAACGTAAGCGTCGACGACCCACTGGAGTTCCGAGGTGGTGGCTTTGAGATCGACCGAGATCGATGGGAGGGCGGTGTTGACGACCGTGAGGTCGAGGAACACGATCAGCGTGCCCATGGACATCACCGCCAGGATGAACCAGCGTCGTGAGTCTCGTATCGGCGGTGGTTCTGGCGTTGCTTCCAGGGTGGTTTCCATCGGATTCTCCTTGGTGGAACGGTTATTTGAACCGTTCGGTCCAATATGTATATCCGACTATGGACCGGTTGGTTCAAAATAGCAACAACTTTTTCGACCAATCGGTTCACAAATGTAGAACACCTCTGTACTCTGAGGATTATGAGCACCGAAACCGCCACCAATCGACACCGTGGAAGGCCACGTGAATTCGATGAAGCCGAGGTTCTCGACGCGCTCATGGAGCTCTTCTGGACAAAGGGGTACGAGGCCGCGTCGCTCGCGGACATGGTCGAGGCGTCGGGCTTGAACAAGTCCTCCCTCTACAACACTTTTGGGTCGAAGGACGAGATCTACGACCTAGCGCTCGGGCGATATCTGGACACCCGCGGGGGGATGCTTGATCAGATCATCACAGGAGATAGAGGGCTCGATGACCTCCTCGACTTCTTCGAGTTTGTTCGGCTCGAGGCGTCGAGTGAGAGTGGTCGTCGCGGGTGTCTGGCGGTTAATAGTTCAACCGAGCTCGGGAACGCGAAGCCAACCGCCGCCGAATTCTCGAAGCGCTACCGAGCAACGATGGGTGAAGCGCTGCGCCGCCCCATCGAGAGGGCAGCCGTGCTTGGCCAGATCGACCCAGAACTTGTCGATGTGTACGTGGATACATCCAGAGCGCTCGTCGTGTCCGCGTCCGTTGCTGCACGAGGCGGTATCGAAACCGAGGAAGTCAGTCGTCAGATCGACTCGATGTGTCGCCTGGTCGACTCTTGGCGTCTCCCGGCGTCCGTCTGATCTCGACCGTCACGCACGCAGCGCTTCGGCTACCTGTGCGAGCGTTGTCACTTCTATCGTCGGTTCGAGCGGTCCGCTCTCGGCGCTGAATCGATTGAACCAACAGGTTGCGATGCCGGCGTTGTGACCTCCAGCGATGTCGGAGCTCAGGCTGTCTCCGACGATGATCGTGGTTTGGGTATCGGGGTCGCCGAGCGACCTGAAGATGTGATCGAAGATTCGCTGGTCCGGTTTGGCTACCCCGAGTTCGCCGCTCACCGCTACGGCCGCGAAGTGTGAGTCGAGGCCGAGGCGAGCAATTCGACTTCGCTGCACGGAACCGATTCCATTCGTGATGAGTGCCAATACGGCAAACTCGCTGACCGCGTGCAGCATGTCGAGTGCACCGCTGTACAGCTCGCCATGTTCGCCGAGTCCGCGAACGTACATTTCGCCCACCTCTGCGGCGTCGGCGTCGATTTGGAGTGTTGCGAAGAGCTGTTCGAAGCGCAACGTCTTCACGTCGTGGGGACTGAGGCGTCCCAACTCGACGTCCTTCCACAGCGCTTGGTTCAGAGACCGATAGGTCCCCAGGTGTTGCGCTGGGTCGTCCAGGCCGAGTTCCGTCATGGTTGCGGTGAACGCCAACGTCTCGGAAGTATCGCTGTCGAGCAACGTATGGTCGAGGTCGAACAGCACGGTCGTGTATGGCACCGCACTATTCAAGCAAGGTCAGCAGCAGACCTCGGTGTCCGGGCTGCAGCACGCTGATCCCTCGGAGCTGACGATGATGTTCTCGAGCGTCTCGGAGTCGCCGGTCTTGACGTACCACTCCCACTTCGTGTCCGGTGCCTCAACCCAGGTTTCGGTCTTCTCGGCATAACAGCACAGCGTGTCATCGACGCCCGTGGTCTCGATCCCTGCGTCGTTGATTCGACGTTCGGCGTCGAGAACCTGTGCGGTTTCCTCGACTTCCACGCCGAGGTGGTTCAGTGTGCCGCCGTGTCCCTCTGCTTCGAAGAGGACCAACTTGAGGGGAGGGTTCTCGATGGCAAAGTTGGCATACCCGGGCTTGCGCTTGTTGACGGGAGTGTCGAACATCTTCTCGTAGAAGTCGATTGACGCTTCGAGGTCGTCCACGTTGAGAGCTAGTTGCACGCGCATGAGGTTCTTTTCCTTACGATTCGATGAATATCAATATGATACCATCATATTGATGGATGTCAATACATCGACGTCGATCGATACGACTCCGGTACGGTGGAATACATGGAACGCCTCTGCTGCCCACCCCTCGGCGCAACGACTCTCACCGACACGGACGCCGAAACGCTCGCCTCCGTGTTGAAGGCTCTTGCCCACCCCGTCCGCCTGAAGCTAGTCAGCATCATCGCGAACGCTGGCGAGGGCTGTGCGTGTGACTTCCCACAACTAACTGACAAGTCGCAGCCGACGATCAGCCATCATCTGAGCCAGCTGGTCAATGCCGGGATCCTCGACCGAGAACAACGGGGCAAGTGGGCATGGTTCACCGTGAACAAGGATCGTCTCGAAGAGGTCTGCGCAATCCTCTGTTGACAGGGTTGTGTTCGCAGATGTGATCAGCTGCGAACCCGCTGTTCCTCGCTGAACGGGCTCATGAGCGAGAACAGCAGAGCGGCTACCGGGATCAGTGAGAGTGTCAGGATTGCGGGTGGGTAGGAGCCGAGACTTCCCTCCAAAACTGCAAGGGTTACAGGTCCCAGAGCTGACGCACCCACGTTGAACAAGGTGAGCGTCCCCTGGATGTTTCCGAGATGTGTAGTGCCGAACCACGTGGGAAGAAGTGTGGCGCTGATCGTCCGCGTGGCGCCGCCGGCTGCACCGAGCACGATGGCGTAGCTGATGACGGTCACCCCTGGCGACGCCACAGAGGCAAGCAGGTGCGCGGCGAACAACATGGCCATG
Organism: uncultured Chthoniobacterales bacterium; assembly: GCA_964196045.1. Taxonomy (GTDB): domain Bacteria; phylum Actinomycetota; class Acidimicrobiia; order Acidimicrobiales; family SHLQ01; genus SHLQ01. The sequence continues at coordinate 25,407 of CAXMRH010000095.1, forward strand.
CTCACGGCCGGGAGGAAACGACTACCGGCCCGATCGGCCAGATACCCGAAGCTGAATCCGGCAGCGGTGGAGCCCAAGACTTGTGGCAGAAACATGGCCGCGGCCGACTCTTTTGACAACCCTGCTTCACCGAGCAAGTCGATCTGATGGAAGTTGAGGGCAGTGCTCAACATGCCTGCGGAACCGCTGATCGCCGCGAGAATCCAGAACCCCCTCGTACGGAGAGCTTCGCCACGTTCGTACTGGTGGGAGCTTTCTGACGTGGCGATGGCGTCTTCGATCGATTCATACGGCTGCGGCAGCGATGTCGTGTTCGTGGGCATGCGCCGCAACCCGAACCAGGCCAGCGGCACGACACTTAGCGAGATCACCAGTGCCGCTATCAGCCAGGCGCTTCGCCACCCGACCGCCGCGATGCTGGCTGCAAGCAAGATGGGAGTCAGGGCCATGAGCCCACCCGAGAACGTCGAGAACAACCCCAACGCCGTGCCGCGACCCTTGCGGAATCGCAGTGAAACCGTCACCGTCGAGACGAGTGACAGGGAGCCCTGCCCGAGCAGGCGGATTCCGGTGAAGCCGATCGCGAGACTGATGAGTCCGTTCACAAACGACATGTTCACCAACGCCAGAGCGAACAGCGCGCCGATGATCATCTGCGCGAGTCGCACCCCTCGTCGATCGATGAAGCGCCCCACTTTCGGCAGCAACAGGGAACCGGTCAGGGTGCCTACGAGGTAGGCGCCACTGACCTCGGGACGCGTCAGTCCAAGATCATCGACGAAGTGATCGATGAACACCGAGACACCGATCGTCTGGCCAGGGCCCGTAAGTGCTGAGGTGACGACGGCAACGGCGAGGATCGCGCCCGCACCTTCACCGAACATCGACCGTTGCCCCTCGGCCTTCAGAGGAGCAACAGTCATGACGGGAACGGTACAGCTGACCGATGTCGGTTCAGCGGAGTAATCGCTTGATTCGTTCCGCTTGTCGTTGGGCATCGATCGACTCGGCGAGCTCGGCAAACCCGGCGGTCGGACCAGTCCACTCGAGATCATCGACAGATGCGCTCACTGGTGCGTCCAGCTCGAGTGTGGCGATTCGGCGAAACAACACGGCGAGCTCCCGGTTGCCGGCCAAGGTTTTGGCTAGCTTTGCACCGCCGCGAACGGTGATATCCCATTGCCCGGCCGCAAGCGGGATGTCCTCGATGTGGCCGTAGCGGGCCAACACCGTGCTCGATGACTTTGCTCCCCAACCCGGGAGTCCGGGAAAACCGTCAGCCGCGTCGCCCACCAACGCCAGGTAGTCGGGAATTGACTCAGGCCGAACGCCGAACTTCTCGAAGACGCCGGCCTCGTCGTAGCGGACACCCTTGCGGCGGTCGAACTGCACGATTCCGTCGCTGTCGGAGACAGATTGCCCCAGGTCCTTGTCCGGGGTGCAGATCATCACCTCGTCGACGCGGGGGTCTTGTGCATACCGATGGGCCGCGGCACCGAGGGCATCGTCGGCCTCGAATTCGACCATGGGCCACACGGTGAAGCCGGCGGCTTCGAGCACGTCCTCGAGCAGTTGGAACTGACTCTTGATGCCTGGCTCGATTCCAGAGCCGTCCTTGTATCCCTCCCAGAGCTCATTCCGAAACGATTCGATGACGTGGTCGGTCGCGATACCAATGTGGGTTGCGCCTTCCTCGAGCAACTGGATCATCGATCCGAGAACGCCTCGAACCGCTCCGACCTCTTGGCCCTGATCGGTGATGTGTGACGGTGCAGCGAAGTAATAGCGGAAGAGTTCGTAAGTTCCGTCGATCAGGTGCGCGCGCATGGGACGATCATTACCGACGAGCGAACAAAACGCC
>CAXMRH010000096.1:0-23663 GCA_964196045.1 uncultured Chthoniobacterales bacterium
ATCGGGATACACCCGCACATCATGCTCGATCTGCGTATCGAACTGACTGAACTCCGGCGACTCCACCTCGATCAGGTTCCCGTCCGCCGTCCGAAGATCATCAAGGAACCCGCAACCATCAAGTGAGCTGTAGTCAAAGTCGGACTCCGTCTGGGGTTCCTCATCCCATCCGGCACCGAAGAACCCGCTCTCGAGCACAATGAGCTCAGCCAACTGCCCGTCCGTCAAAAGCTCAGAGTCGATGGTCGTGGTCGTCGGAGCCTCCGTCGTCGTGGTCGTCGGAGCCTCCGTCGTCGTGGTCGTCGGAGCCTCCGTCGTCGTGGTCGTCGGAGCCTCCGTCGTCGTTGTCTCCGCGACCACGGCCGAATCATCGCCGCCGCACCCACTCGCAACAAACGCCGCCACAACAACCAATAGGAGAACTCGTCGCACAACAATTCCTCTCATCAACCCGCCTGTCTGCTCTCCTGCCAAGTTAGCAACCGGGGGCCGCGTTGCAGCCCACTCCAAATAATCGGTAGGGCCCACGTATCCCCCGGGCAGTAGCGGGCAGCAAAGTGGCCAGCCACGCAAGCATCATCGCACACCTCTCTTGCCAGTACGCTTGGGGCAGTGACCGAGACCAATCCACGTGCACTTCCCGATGCCTCTCCCCCGGTTTGGGCCCGAGTCCTCGCCGTTGTGTCGATTCTGATCGCAGGAGCCTCCGGAGGCTTGATTGGCTGGTCGGTCATGGATCTGCAATGTACGAGCGACTGTTCGACGAGCGCTGCAGTCGCCGGCGTCGTCGGGGCACTTTCGTGTGCGGTTGGTGTGGCCGTCGTTGCCACGCTCACCTTGCGTGCCATGTCTGAATGGCGGGCGATCGAAAACCGAGACCGAGCCCGACGTGATCGAGGCCTCTCGTGATCAGCAACGAAGAGTTCAGAACGATCGCCCAAGCCATCGCCGAGGCAGTCGGCGTTGAGGCAGGTGAGCGGCGGCAGGCCGATTTCTCTTGGTCGACCAAGTCATCAACATCGGACGTGGTCACCGAGATCGACATGTGGGCGGAGGACGAGATCGTCCAGCGGGTGCTCAAGCTTCGCCCCGACGACGGTTTCCTTGGCGAGGAGGGCACGTCCACTCCAGGCACGACCGGCGTCCTGTGGGTGATCGATCCGATCGACGGCACCACGAATCTTCTCTACGACATCCCCGGTTACAGCGTGTCCATCGGCGTTCAGGTCGAGGGCACAACCGTCGCCGGAGCAGTTTTCGATCCAGTGCGACGCGAGCTCTTCTCCGCAGCAGCGGGAGGAGGCGCCACCCGAAACGGCGATCAGATCAAGGCGTCGAGCGCCTCCGACCTCTCGGTCTCGCTGATCGGTACCGGGTTCTCGTATCGAGCAGAACAGCGGCGAGACCAAGCCGAGATCCTGAAAACCGTGCTGCCAGCGGTCCGCGACATTCGACGGATGGGCGGTGCAGCCCTGGATCTGTGCGCGGTCGCGTGCGGTCGCCTCGACGGGTCGTACGAACGGGGATTGTCGCCGTGGGACTCGGCCGCAGGTGCCCTGATTGCTGTCGAGGCTGGCGCGATCGTCGACGATCGCGACCTCACTTGGGCGAGTGCTCCGGGTATTGCTGACGCGTTCCGCGCTTTGCTCGTTACCGCCCGCGCTTGACGTCCGCGACCGTGGTACCTGACGCAAACATTTTTCGCGCCTAATGTGCGCACAAGCGGATCCTCCGTCAGTGGTGTGACCAAAGGAAGTGAAGACCGTGGGGACTCGTATTCTCACTGTTGAAGACGATGAGCGGATTCGCACGGCTGTCCGCATGGCACTCGAGGATGAGGGTTGGGAAGTCGCCGAGGCCGACAACGGCGAAGATGCCTTGTTGAAATTCGGACAACACCCGACCGACGTCGTCCTCATCGACATCATGCTCCCCGGCATCGACGGATTTGATGTCTGCCGATCTATTCGTCGAGTCTCCGACGTCCCGATCGTTATGGTCACCGCTCGCGCCGATACCCATGACGTGGTCGCCGGCCTCGAAGCAGGAGCCGATGACTATCTCACGAAGCCCTTCGCTCCCAAGGAACTCTCCGCTCGTATCCGCGCCTTGCTTCGGCGCTCGCGCACCGGCGCAACCGCCACTGGCGACCTCTCATTTGGAGACCTCGAGGTCATCCCCGACCAGGGAATGGTCAAACGGGCGGGCGAAGAGGTACATCTGACCAAGACCGAGTTCAGGTTGCTCGTCGAACTGGCGTCCGCACCTGGAAAAGTCTTCTCCCGCGAGTCCCTCCTCGAGAAGGTGTGGGGGTATGGCTACTTCGGAGATGGCCGTCTGGTCGACGTCCACATCCGGCGTCTCCGAACCAAGATCGAGGCCGACCCCGCCGATCCCCAGCACGTCGTAACAGTCCGAGGCCTGGGCTACAAGCTGCAAACCTGATCGGGCAATCGTGATTCGCCTCCGTCTCGGCCTGCGTTCGAGGGTTACCGTGGCTTTCGCCCTGGGCGGGCTGATCGTCACTGTGTTACTCACGCTGATCACACTCACGACTACCCGGCAGGTCTTGTTGGCCGATCGCGACGATGTGGCCGAGTTGATCGTGTTCGCGAACGCCTCTCGTGTACAGCGGCTGTTGGGTGGTGACCTCGATCCGGGCGCAGTCGGCGGCGTGGTCGACTCGCTCAATACCACTGCTGGTTCGCGTCCGCTGCTGATCACCGACGATGGCAACTTCCCTTTCGATCCTTCTTCATTCACCCTGGACGACGTTCCCCCGGATCTGCAGGCGATCACGTTCGAAGGAAGGGTTGGTCGTATTCGGACCTCAGTCCAGGACACGCCTGCAATCGTCTACGGCGTGCCGTTGCAAGGTTTCGACAACGTTGTGTACTTCGAGGCGTTTCCGCTCGCTGAAGTCGAAGACACGCTTGAGACATTGCAGCTGGTGCTGCTCGGCGGCGGCCTCATCGTTGCGGCGCTTGCTTCCCTCGCTGGGCGATTTGCAGCCAGTCGAGCCCTGTCCCCGCTTCGCGAGGTGAGCGACGCCGCGGAAGCCATCGCCGGGGGTCGACTCGACACCCGACTCGACCCTGAGGGAGACGAAGACCTCGAAAGACTCGTGGCCTCGTTCAACGAGATGGCCGGCAGCTTGGAGGAGCGCCTCCAGCGCGACGCAAGGTTCGCATCAGAGGTCAGCCACGAACTCCGCAGTCCCCTGATGACTTTGACCGCGTCGGTCGAAGTGCTCGAGAACGCACGACACGAAATGCCCGAGCGCTCACGGACTGCACTCGATCTCCTCGCCAGCGACATTGTTCGCTTCCGCACGCTTGTCGAGGATTTGCTCGAGATCAGTCGCTTTGATGTCGGCACGGCTCAGTTGCAGGCCGACCCCCTCTTGTACGCCGAGTTCGTCCGGGCCGCCGTCGATATCACCTCAGTCGACGGTGTCGAGGTGATCGTGGACCCAGACGCCGAGGATGTCATCGTCGTGGCGGAGAAGCGCCGACTTGCTCGCGTCGTCGCCAACCTTTTGGACAATGCGGCGAAGTACGGGGGCGACGAGCTGCGTGTGGTGGTGAGTCGGACGGCAGATTCGGTGTTGATGGCGGTGGAAGACAACGGCGCAGGTGTGCCGCACGAGGAGCGATTTGTCATCTTCGACCGTTTCAGCAGGGGTGGCGCTGGCGGTCGGCGAGGATACGACACCGGTGTCGGCCTTGGTCTATCACTCGTGGCCGAACACGTGAATCTCCACAATGGGCGCGTCTGGGTTGAGGATCGGCCCGACGGACAATCCGGGGCCCGGTTCGTGGTAGAGCTCCCCATCGACGACGAACCGCCGGGAGAGTTCGCATGACCCGTTTCAGAAATGGCCCGCTCGTCATGTCCATTGTTCTTGCGCTGCTCGTGGGTGCGTGTGGGATTCCCCTTGATGCCGAGCCCGAGGTCATTGCCTCGGACCAGCTGCCGCAGTCTCTGCAACCTGGTACCTCCACGACCACGACGCTGCACGATCGTCTGACCCAAGACGTGATCATCTTCCTGGTGGATCCCGGTGATGGCGAGGCGTCGTTGGTTCCCGTTGAGCGCCAGGTTCCGGTTGTCGAAGTGGGAACGGCCGAACTGGAGCTCTTGACACTCGAGCAGTTGTTGGTCGGCCCCACGAGTGAAGAGCAGTTAGAAGACAACCTCACGACCGCGGTGGTGGCATCGGGTGATGATCCAATCGCGGTGCTCAGCCTGCGACGACCGGTCGAAAACCAAATCGTGGTGGTGCTGTCCGAACCTCCAGCGATCGAGGGCAGCGAGCGCATCGTGTCGTTCGCTCAGCTCGTGTACACGCTGACCCAGTTGGACACCACGACCAGAATCAGGTTTCTCGTCTTGAACGACGCAGGCGAGGAAGAAGACATGTCCGTCAAGACCGATACTGAAGAGGGCGACGTCCGACGGCCCGTCGGCCGCGACGACTACTCGACCCTGGCCCCACTGCGCAGTCCTTCCTAGTTGCAGCCTTCGTGATTTCGGCTGCCGCTCAGGCCATGAATGTGCGCGCGACCTCGAAAAAGGTCGGACTGACGTATTTGAGCTCTGTGACGGCATCGGCGATCCGAACCCGTCGCATTTCTCCGCACTGGTAGGCGATCATCGAACCAAAGTCCTGTTCGTGGGCGGCTCGAGCCGCCTCCACGCCGAACCAAGTCGCCAGAACGCGATCGTAGGCAGATGGTTCGCCACCACGTTGCACGTATCCAAGCACTGTCGTGCGGGTTTCGAAACCGGTTTGTGCAGTGATCTCCGATGCGACGAGTTCTCCGATGCCGCCCAACTTGATGTGGCCAAACTCATCGAACCTCTCCTCGGGGATGTTAAACGTCCCCGGAACCGGCTTTGCCCCTTCTGCAACGACGACGATCGATGCGAACTTGCCCCGCTGGTGACGCCGTCGCAGTGATTCACAGATCTCAGCTATGTCGAAGGGGTGCTCGGGAATCAGCGTGAGCGTCGCGCCGCCAGCGAGACCGGCCCATGTCGCGATGTGGCCAACATGTCGTCCCATCACTTCGACCACCATGACCCGGTCATGACTCTCTGCGGTGGTGTGCAGACGGCCAATGGCTTCGGTAGCGATGTCGACGGCCGTCGCAAATCCGAACGTCATCTCGGTGAGGCCGATGTCGTTGTCGATGGTTTTGGGTACACCGAGGACCGGGAACCCGAGCTTGTGCATTTCCTCAGCGCAGGAAAGCGTGCCTTCGCCTCCGATGGAAATCAAAGCGTCGATGCCGTTCTTTTCGAAGGTCGCGCGACATTGGTCTGTGCCATCACGTGTCGTGAACGGATTGATTCGAGTCGTACCCAGAATCGTGCCACCGCGTGTGAGGAGTCCTCGGCACCCTTCGACGTCGAGGGGCATCCACTTGTCCCCCATGACACCCCGCCAGCCATCGAGGAACCCGATCACTTCGTTTCCATCTTGTGTGGCCTGTCGGACGACTCCGCGGATGACGGCGTTGAGACCCGGGGCGTCACCACCGCCAGTGAGAACTGCAAGTTTCATTGGCAGGAGCCTACGGCCTCGACGACGCGTGAAGATGTGCGATCACCAGAACAGATCGACTCGGTCGGAGCCCCATCTTCTACGCTGACAGCCATGGCAGTTGTTGTAGCAATCGATGCAGGTACAACAGGCGTTCGTTCGATCGCCTTCAGCGAAACGGGCAAGCCAGTTGGCTCTGCGTATCGCGAATTTCCCCAGTACTTTCCCCAGCCTGGTTGGGTCGAGCACGATGCTGGTGAGATCTGGGATGCCGTCGTGGCCACCCTCACCGAGCTCGTCGCCTCGTTGGACGAGACGGTCGCAGCGATCGGCATCACGGACCAACGCGAGACGGTCGTCGTCTGGGACAAGTCGACCGGGGAACCGCTGCACCGAGCCATTGTGTGGCAGGACCGAAGAACCGCTGAACGATGCAGCGAGTTGGCCGACGCTGGCCACCTCGATCTCGTGCGACGCACCACCGGTCTCGTCCTGGACCCGTATTTCTCCGCCAGCAAACTCGAGTGGCTGATTCGGAATGATCACATCACGGTCGATGCAAATACCGCGTTCGGCACGGTCGACAGCTGGCTCGTGTGGAAACTGACGGGCGGGTCCACACACATCACCGACACCACGAACGCAAGCCGAACCCTGTTGTACGACATCGGTGCGCTCTCCTGGTCAGACGACATGCTCGACATGTTTGGGATTCCCGCCTCCATCCTTCCCGAGGTACGTCCATCGTCTGGTCGGTTCGGCACGACCGCGATGAACCTTCCGATCCCTGGGGGTCTTCCGATCTCCGGGATCGCAGGCGACCAGCAGGCATCACTGTTCGGACAGGCGTGTTTCGCCACCGGTTCTGCGAAGAACACCTACGGCACGGGCTCGTTCATCCTGATGAACGTCGGCGACACGAAGCCCGAACCGGTCGACGGCTTGCTCACGACGGTCGGGTGGACGCTTGCCGATGGATCGATGACATATGCGCTCGAAGGAGCGGTGTTTGTAACGGGCGCCGCCATCCAGTGGCTGCGCGATGGCCTTGGCATCATCGAGGACGCTGCGGAGATCGGTCCGCTCGCGGCATCGGTCGAATCGAGCGACGACGTCTTCGTCGTGCCAGCGTTCACTGGTTTGGGCAGCCCCTGGTGGGACCCGAACGCGCGCGGCACAATCGTGGGTCTCACGCGGGGAACCACCCGCGCGCACATCGCACGGGCCACAGTCGAGGCGATGGCGCTGCAGACCCGAGACGTGATCGATGCAATGGCGACGGCCGGAGGAGTGTCGGTCGAGAGCCTCCGGGTCGACGGAGGGGCATCGGTCATGGAGCTTCTGCTACAGATCCAGGCTGATCAGATCCGCGTTCCCGTGCACCGTTCGGCCATTGCAGATACGACGGCGTTAGGTGCTGCGTACTTGGCTGGCATTGCAGAGGGAGTCTGGTCGGGAACCGACGAAGTCGCCGCAGCGTGGCAGTCCGACCTGACAGTTGAACCCAGCGGCGACGCGAGCGAGGCCGACGCATTACACGCGAGGTGGCTCGAGGCCCTGGAACGAAGCCGCAACTGGGCTCGTTAGCCGTCAGTCACCAAGTCGGCTGCGAGCGCGGCCGCGCCGATCGCTCCCGCGTACGAGCCGAGCTGTGCCATGACCACCGGAATCTTGGGTCGGTGTGCTGCTCCCAGAATCCGATCCGCAAGCGAGATCTCGACATTGCTCCGCAGTACCTCCCCCAGTTCGACCAGACCGCCTCCGAGCACGAAGACCTGCGGGTCGAGAACGTAGACGAGGTCGGCGAGCCCGACGGCGACGTCGCGCGAGAATCGGGCGATCAACGCAGCTATCCCGGGCTCTCCTTCGTGCAACAGTTCGTTCACGTGTTCACCACGAATGGCCGCTACCGACCCAGCGCGATCGACCAGCGCATCGAGGCGCCCTTCAGCAGCCCACTTTCGGGCCAAGATCCCAAGACCGGTGCCTGACGCGTAGTACTCCCACGGGCCGCTCGCTCCGGTGATGTGTTGTGGGCCATCGCGCTGAATCGTGATGTGACCCGCCTCTCCCGCATAACCGTGCGCACCGCGATGTAGCCGTCCGTCGAGGACGAAACCGGTCCCGATACCGGTGCCGAGGGCGACGAACGCCATGTGGCCATACCCGACCCCGGCCCCGTACTTCGCCTCTGCCCAGGTTGCCGCCGTGGCATCGTTCTCTGCAATCACCGGCACGCCGAGGCGCTCGACGACGCGCGGAACGAGTGGATAGTCGACGACGCCCGGGATGTTGGGCGCGTACTTCAGCGTCCCATCGGAATCCATCAGGGCAGCCATGCCCAGCCCTACTGCATCGATTGGCTCGCCGATGTCCTCCGCCAGTTGTTCGGTCACCTCGACGATCGTCTCGACGAGTACGTCGCCGTCGGGACGGGTCTTCGCGCGGCGAATCGCCAGTGGTTGCGTGCTCCCGGGACGAAGGCCGACGCCTCGAACATTGGTGCCGCCGACATCGAAGCCGATTGTGAGCATCAGTTATCCCGGCCCGCAAACCAGCCGGACGCGGCCACCCAGCCAGCCCGGTCCCCGACCGATTTACACCAGGCACCAAGATCGACCTGGTCAGAGACACAGATCACTTGTGTTTGTGCACTGTGTCGCAGAAGTGTCGACAGGATCGCACCACTGAGCCGAGCGGGAAGGTCCGCCAGAGGATCTTCGACGAGAATCGGGAGTGGTCTATCAATGTCCCCCGTGTGATCCAGGTGACTATGAAGGTCGACGTCGCCAATACCGACTCGATTCCACTGTTCCCGCGCGACAGCAAGGAGCTGTTGTTGACTCCGGAGACTTCGTTGGATGTGATTGCGCTGGTCGTCGATGTGTTGCAGTTCAGCGTGGAGTCCACAGCCCTGTCCACTCGGTCGTCGCTCCATCGCTTCGGCGTCAATCGTCTCGAGCGCACGAGCTCGGATCGCCTCGAGCTCGGTTGCCTCCTCAAGCACTCGTACCGCGAGCGCTGGAGCGGCAGCTGGGCTCGTCTCGATGTCCAACGAGGCAAGGCATGCAGCGAGCTGAGCGGCAGTGGAGCCAGGGTTCATGTCGTATTCGGCGATCTCACCATCGGCTTCGGCAACCACCAGATCGGCGAGCATCACCACGTCACGCCCGGCCGTGGGAAGCAACTGGGCTTTGGCAGCTTCTGCTTGGCTTCGCTTGGCTTGGAGCGCGATTCGCGCCCGGTCGCCGTCGAGGGCCAGGGCGGCAGACATCAGTTGTTCGATGAGTTCACCTGGAGGCGCCGCTTGTTCGAGGGCTTCGAGCGTTCGACGCGCATCGTCGAGCTGCGGATCCGGAATCATGATCTCCGTTGGCGGTGGGACCACAGACAGGCGGATCTCTTCGGCCGCGGCGTCAGCCCCTCGGAGCTCGGCTCCAGACAGCAATACCGCTCGGTCGATCATCTCGATCACTTCCGCAAGCTGGGCCGCCTGTGCGGTACGCGCCGAGGAACCGGCGAAAAAGGCCCGGCTGGGCACCAAAGCAGTGCCGGGCGGTTGTTGCTCGATGCGCAGTTGCGTCAGCGACGTACGCGTACCCCGGGTTTCGATCGTGCCGGCCAGTCCGTTGGTCGGATCGTTGAGACGAAGCCCGTCGATCGTGGCCGAAAGCGCTTGGCGGCCACGATCGGACAGATCGCTGATGACGCAGAAGTTCCGATGGAGCGCCAGTGAGCTGTCTCCTGGTTGTGGCGAGTGCAGTTCGACCAGTCGGATAGCAGGATCGTCGCGCTCAGGAGAGTCGGTCGCGGATCGAAGTCGTTCTCGCGCCTTGTAGATGCGATCGAGGTCGACGGTGCTCACACCGATGCCGACTCGACTCGCTTCTTCAAGTCTTCAATCGCCGTGTGAAGAATCTTTGCCTCGGCACGCCGCTTCACGAAACCAGGGAGCGGAACGAGCATGTCGACCGACACGTAGTACCGAACTTCACAGTGTGAACCATCGCCTACCGGGACGAACTCATATTCGCCGTCGATGCGTTCCATGACGTCACCCTCGATCAGGCGCCAGGACATGCGCAGGGGGTTCGATCCGTAGCTATAGCGCAGCGTGTAGGAGGTGGAACGCCCCATAGCGGCGACGCGATAGTGGACGTCACCGCCGCGCCCGTTGTCATCTTGGGCAACGATGTTTACTTCCTTCACGTCCGTTGCCCACTCGGTGTAACGCTCGAAGTCGAGCGCCACAGCGAAACAAGCCTCGGGTGACGCCTCGATCTCGGTTCGCTCAGCGGCCTGGTCAGACATTGGAGTTCCTCAGCTCATGGTGCACCCGCAGATTAGCCGAAAGCGCACCCGCGACCCTTTCACGGGCACACGAAAACCATGGGGAAGGTGTGGTTGTGACCACTCAGCGTTGCTCTCTCGGGTGGAAGGCAGCGAAACGTGATCCCCATAAGGTGGCGATCCCGAGTCCGAACGTCGGCACGAGCAGCCCAAAGGCTTGGTGGGTGAACGGTCGAAGTGAGGCGAACAACACACCGACCACGATCTGCAGGACGATGGCTGCCCATAGTCGGTTCCGGGCCGACGTGGTTACGTGGGTCTTGTCGATCGCCACCAACCCGCTCAGCGTGACCTCGTCGATACGACTGCGCTGTATCCCATTCCAGAATCCGAGGGCCAGCAACGCGAATCCGATCGCGAACAACGCCGTGCTGACGATCGCGTACACGAGATCGAGTCGGTTGGAGGCGAGGTGGGTGGCCGCAGCCAGCAAGGTAAAGGCCACGGTGATCTGGGCGCCAAAGTTGATGAGCCGAGAGTCGTCGGCGGTCTTGGTATCGCTGAGCTCGGTCAACGGTCGTCCCCGACATCTAGAGTCCACTCGTCGAGCGCCACCGCCAAGCGTTGCGACAACACGTTGTACGAGAAGTCGGTGACAGCTCGCTCTCGAGAGGCCGCGCCCATCTGGGTGCGCCGGTCGGGATCGTCGAGCAAGGACTGAAACAGTCCTGCGATGTGATCGATCGACGCGTCGGGTTCTGCGATCAATCCTGTTAGACCGTCGGCGACTGCCTCATCTGCCCCACCGGATCGACCCGCGATCTGTGGCGTACCAGCAGCTGCGGCTTCCACGAAGACAATTCCGAACCCTTCCTGTTCAAGACCCGCCCATCGGTTTCGGCACAACATCGAGAACACGTCAGCGGCACCATAGAGCGCTGCTTTGTCGCTGTCGGGGATTCGCCCGAGGAGTCGGACCGGCGCTCGAAGTGTGTCGATTCGGCGTTGCAGTCGGGCTCTATCTCGGCCGCTACCAGCAATACACACCACAAGGTCCGGGTAGTGCCCGTGCAACCGAGAAGCGACCGCGATGAGGGTGTCCATACCCTTACGAGGCACGAGTCTGGACACGCTCAAGATGAACGGAGCCTCCGGGTCGATGCCATATTTATCACGCACCGCGAGTTCTTCCTCGGGCGTAGCTGGAGCAAACCGGTCCTCGTCGACGCCTGGCGGAATCACCACGCTGCGAAGTGGTCGGCCAACGGCGCGTTCGGCTTCACCGAGCGCATATTCGCCGGCCGAAATTACAGCGCTTGCGTGATCGAGGACCCGAGCGAGCGCTTGGCGACTGCCCGGCAGTCGTCCGGGGACGGTCACTTCGGCCCCATGGAGCACGACGGCGTACGGTTTCGCGAGCGACGGGCCGATCACACCGAGTGGAACGGCCGGATCGATCACGTGTAATGCCGCGCCGAAATCGTCCGCCGCACGATTGAGTCGTCGTGCCAGCCAGGGATAGGGCAACAACACCGGCTCCTTCGATCGGATCACGTCGTACGCCTGGCGTGCATCGAAGTCGTCGGCGTCTGCGTACGGCGTGGTGTGGACCTGGAACGACGTGGGATCCAGCCGACGCCAGAGCTCCCACAAGTACTCCTGGATGCCGCCGACCTTGGGCGGAAAATCGTTGGTGACCAACAGATGCCGGGACGTCACGTGGCAGCTCGTATCGCCGACAGTTCTTGCTGCACGAGCTCGCTGGCATCACCAGATGCTGCATCGACAAGGTCGTCGTATCCGAGCTGATCCGCGGCCCACACGGCGTGGGTTCGTTCGATGTCGTCGTTGCTCGCCACGAAGTGTTGCACCAACGCTCTGACGTCATCACTCGACCGGTCCGCCACGTTGCCGAGGACGACGAGCGCGTTCCGTCGGAGATACCTGGGTTCACGCCGCGGGATATACCACGCGCCGAAGCGCTTCATAAGTTCCTCATCGTCGAGAGTGAGAAGCTCTTCGACCGGCACCGAGGAGGCTCCGGTCGTCACCGGGTGCTCGTTGTTGCGATCATGCGCAAGGTTCGGCGGACACGCGGTCTGACAGTCATCACATCCGTAGATTCGGTCGCCAAGAGCGGTTCGATATTCGCGAGGAAAGACTCCCGGAGACTGCACCAGCCATGCCAGGCAACGATTGGAGTCGATGACGCCGTCGTCGACGATCGCGTCCGTGGGGCAGGCGTCGAAACACCGACGGCACGGCCCACATTGATCGTCGAGTGGACCGTCGGCATGCGTGAGAGGCGCGTCGGTGATAACCGAACCAAGGATGAAGCGGCTTCCCACACCGGGGACGAGGATGTTCGAGTTCTTGCCCCACCAGCCGATTCCGGCGCGATACGCGGCGGCTCGATCGACGAGCGCGTTGTCGTCGATCAAGACGCGTGTCTTCCAGCCAGATGTGGTGAGGTGGTCGGCGATTGCGTCGAGGCCGGATCGGAGCTCCGCGTAGTGCGGTTCCCAGACGTACTCCGCGATCTCTGCCTGCCCCGTAGACGACACCTCCGCTGTGGCCGGCGCACGCCGATACGACCGTGCGCCCACGACGATCGACTGGGCTCCGGGAAGAGTGCGCGATGGATCGGTCGCCCGGTCCGGATTGCGATACGTGAATTGCATGTCCGCACTGAGGCCCTTGGCCTTCCGCGCATGTAGTTCAGAACAAACATCGTCGAATGACTCCGCCGAACAAAAGCCGATCCGGTCGATGTTGTTGGCCTCTGCGATCGCAGCTAGTTCAGCATTCAGCGAGGCCGCACCCATTTGTCCAATCTACGACCCGTTGCCGTGAACCTCGTGTCGAAGTTCGGGAACGAGCCCTGCTTCTGCCAAAGCCCGTATGGCCCGGAGGTCGGCGATATCGATCACTACCGCCTGCTCGGCCTCGCGCTCGCACAGATAGGTCACCACGCAGTCGCTGCAGGCTGGGGTGTGTTGCATCACGCAAATGTCGCAATCGATGGTGACGGAGTTACTCATGTGCAACACCTTAGAGACGAGCTGTGACACTCACGGCCGCTCGTACTCCGGAATGAACGAAATAATCTTGCAGTTCGCAGGCCCTTCGATTTCCTGAATGATCGCGATTTCGATCAGCCCAGTTTCGGGGTCGGCATCGTCCGGGCTAACCACTTGGAAGCCTTCCTCTCGCACGAGAAACGCGAAGAACTCCACTCGAAGTGTTGCGGTGTCGAAGTCGCGGGTCTCGAGCGATTCCGGATCGACGAAGCCCCGATAGACGGTGACCTCGTCGGTTGTTTCGCAGTCCCTGTCGAGAATTTCGCTCTTGGGAACCTCGGGCACTGCGCTGATACGTACGAGTGCCCAGATCAGGAGGAGTACGGCAGCTGGGACGACGATCACCAACGCCACCATCTTGCTGGTTCCCTGACGCGGGACTGGATGTGGAGAGCCCTCCGGCTGCGGAGGTTCCTCGTCTGGTGATTCGTCGGTCATGTGATTCAACCCATCATCGCAAGCAATTGTCGGCTGTGCAGGACATTCGCGCCTCGTTCGCCCGCGCCGGTGCGGACGCGCCGGTCCGAGCTCACGACGACCACGGGCCGATCCGTGGCAACGGCGGAGACGGACTCGATGAGGACATCGTCGGCCTCTACACCTGCGGGGCTGAACCGGACCCGGACCCCACCATGCCGTCCTCCCCTGCCATGCGAAGGAAGGTCTGCGCCGTCGAAGACCACGTCGAAGGAGGCAGCCGTTCGGGCAGCGAGGTTGCGTAGACCTTGTTCGAGCCAGTCGCGCTGGCGATCAAGTTCCCAGTCGTCGTGTGCCTCGCGGGTCACGTTGTATCCATCGACGAGCACAACGATCCCTGGCACGCCCAGCAAGTAGTCCGCGACCTCGATCGAGTCGTCGAACAGCCCTGGAGGGATAGGCAGTTTCGATCGTTCGGCTGAAACCACTCGGCGGGGCGTAGCGCTCTCTCGGAGTTCGCTAAGGCGTTCGAGCACATCGCCGATCGTGGAGGCGACCTCATCGACGGCAGCGCGGACCGCCTCATCACCCACTCCTCCACCTTCTGCGGTGGTGGCAAGTTGTGCCGAGGTCATGGCAGCGAGCTGTGCTTCGAGTCTCTTGCGCTCAGCGACGTGTCGGGCAGCGACGTCTTCCATCGTTTTGAGCTCGCTGACCGCTCGTTTTCGCTGCTCGACAAGCTTGGCGTTCTCCTCGGCTGAGTGCCGCGCTGCATTCTGCAGACGTTCGATCTCTGCTTGCAGGCTCGCCAACGCACCCGTCGCCTCGGTGGCGACGCGTTGGGACTCGGAGAGTTCGAGCTCCGCCCGGCCTCTCGCTCGTTCAGCGGTCTCTAGCTTGCGTTCGATCTTTCGGACGTCACCAGTCGGTTCGATGATTCGTTCGTCCGCAATGCCGATCATCCGATCGACGAACTCTTGCCAGCCGTCTGGGCGCTCGAGAAAGGCCATGCCGACTCGACCGACGGAACGTTCATCCGCTCCTTCTAGTACGTGATCCCGAAACTCCGAATCAGAGTCGAGCACGTCGAGCAATGCGTCCTTGGCCTTCTCCGGCACTTTGGTGAACGTGAGCATCGGAACTACACGAGCTGGGACCGAAACCGCGGGCTCGGCCTTCTTGTCGCGCTTGGCGACGGTCAGCGCTAGCTGGAGTAGTGGGTCGAAGAGTTCCGAGGGCATGGCGTCACGTCAACGTCGCGTTGACATGCTCGTGCATCTTCTGTGCTGCGGCTCCGGAGTCGACCGCTTCGCCGGCCCGCTCCAGTCCATCGGCAATATCTGTGGCGACCTCGCTGACGACAAGTGCTGCTGCCGTGTTCAGGAGCACGATGTCTCGGGCGGCTACTCGTTCTCCTCCGAACAGCCGCTTCATGATCTCGAGGTTCGCTTCCGCGTCTCCGCCGTCGAGTGCTCCTTCGGCCGGAGCCTCAAGACCGTAGGACGCTGGATCGATGGTCAGCATGGTGATCTCACCGTTCTTCAGTTGACGAACAGCACTCGGCCCCGTGGTCGACAACTCATCGAGCGGCCCGTCGCCGGTAACAACCCAGGCATAGGTGGACCCGGTGGCCTGCAATACTTCGATGATCCGATCGGCCAGGGAGTCATCCGCAACACCAACTACCTGACGGGTGAGACGTGCCGGATGGGACAACGGGCCGAGCGCATTGAACACGGTTGGGATACCGAGTTGCATTCGGACTGGCCCAACGTGGCGCATCGCTGGGTGATAGGTGCGTGCGAACGCAAAGCCCATCCCTGTCTCCGCGACGACGGCCTCGAGCTTGTCGGGGCTCACGTCGAAGTTCACTCCCAACGCTTCGAGCAGATCGAAGCTACCTGATGTCGATGACGCCTTCCGATTGCCGTGTTTGCACACGATCGCACCCGCGGCCGCTGCGACGAAACACGCCATCGTCGACACGTTGAGTGCGGCTTTGCGCCTACTGGGCGCACCGCCCATTCCGACGATGTCGATGGTTCCTTCTGGCATGTGCAGTGGCGTGGCGGCATCGTGCATGGCCCGCACTAGGCCGGTGAGTTCGTCGGTCGTCTCACCCTTTTGGCGGAGCGCAACGATGAAGCCGGCGATCTGAGCGTCGGTGGCTTCGCCGGACAGAATCGTGCTGAGCACTGCTTCGGTGTGTGCAGCGGTGAGGTCGTCGTTGCGCTGGAGGGTTCCCAGGATCGCGGGCCATCCCCCGAGGGATTCAAATACGTCGGTCATTGGCGAGTAACCGTAACCGAATCAGGTGTTGTTGAGCCTGGTCAGCAGCTCGTCGAACTTGCTTGCGTGCGCCTGCTCGGCACGTGCCAGGGTTTCGAGCCATTCGGCTACTTCTTCGAAGCCTTCCTCACGGGCGGTCTTCGCGAATCCGGGGTACAGCTCGGTGTACTCGTGTGTTTCACTCACTACAGCGGACCGGAGATTGTCCTGCGTGTCGCCGATCGGCTCACCGGTAATCGGGTCGCCGGCTTCGGCAAGGTACTCGAGCAGGCCATGGGCGTGGCCTGTCTCTCCCTCGGCCAGTGCTCGGAACAGCACCGCGGCGTCGGGGTAACCCTCGACGTCAGCCTGCTGCGCGAACCAGTGATACCTGCGATTCGTCTGGCTCTCGCGAGCAAAGGCGAGCTTCAGGTTCTCGTGTGTCGCGCTGCCTTCAAGGCCCATATCGCCTCCCTTTCGCGCCCGAACTCTACCTACGACGTTTGCTGGTCGTGCTTAGAAGCCGTCCTGCTCAGAAGACCATCGACTCATCGTCGGACGGCTCCTCCGCGCTGGCGGTGAGCGAGGGGATGCGTGTACTGAGCCAGAGGAACCCCGCGCCCACCACGAAGAACAGGCCGGCCCTCCAGAAGGTGTCCACTTCGTCCAAGTCGACCGTGAGCAGTTTGCCCACGACCAGGGCGAGCGTGGCCATACCTACCCAGGCCACGTGTTGTTGGCGGCGACTGAGTCCGATCAACACGACCACCACACCAATTGCGGCCCAAATCGCCGAGACGATCACCTGCCCTTGAGCGATGTGGACGAAAACGGAGAGCACCCAGACGATAATCCCGCCGTACGACCCAAGCGCGATGATCTCGCCCTCGTTTCGAGGGCGAAGCATCCAGCCGATCGCCCCGGTGACCGCGAAGACGCTCAGGTGCACGAGGTCGCCTCCTACCGGGGCGTCCACGTCGATGGCCTCAACGGTCCGGCCAGCGGTCGCGACGAAGACACCCGTAGCGAGCAGCACAGAGCCGACGCGGAACCAGTCATCGTCGACGACCCGGGTGAGCAGCAACATTGTGAGTGCCTGGAGGGCCAGGGTGGCGAGGAGCGCCGACCCTTCGAGCAGCGCGAAGAATCCACCGATCAACACGATCGATGAAGCCAGAAGAAGCGATGCCCAATGCCATCTCGAGACTCGTGGTTGCAGTGTCATTGCAAGTGCAAAGACGACAGCGAATATCGTCATCGCGATCGCGAACCGGTTGCCGTTGTCATCGATCTCGTGGAGCTCGATCGTCGCCGCAAAAAGCCAGATCGGCACGGCCAACACGATGCGAGTAGGTAGTCGTTCGAGTTCGTCGCGCGCTTCGCCGTGTTGGAGCTCGTGTGCGACAGGAGTGAGAAGCAAGGCCAGGGCGAGCAGCACCAGCATCACTTGGCCTACGCCGACGAGCTCGTGTTCGGTCGTGGCCGCGTAGCCAACCGCCATCGAGAGCGCTCCGACCACGATGTAGAGCACCGGCCACGAGCGTTCGATGTGCAGCAGCAGGAACGCGATCGCCAGCACGAGCAGATACGCGGATCCGACTCCGACGCCGTATTCGTCGGCTGCGCCCATGGCCCCGGGGATCACGATGCCGCCGAGATAGCCAACGATGGCCACGAGCAACGAATTGCAGGTGCGCGCCATCCAGATGCTGGCCAAGGTGACCACGATCGACCCAATCGTTGCGACTCCAAGCCAGACGAGGTCGAGCCACTCGTGCGACGCCACAGCCGAGATGTAGAGGATGGCGATTCCGACGGCGACGAGCGACGAGGCCCAATCTCGCCACTGGTCGGGGACGCGTAGCCCGGCTCCGATCATCACGAGGCCGAGAGCGATCACGCCTGCCAGTTGCAGCTCCGGACCGATCCAGCCGCGATCGATGGCTGTGCTCACGAGGAACGCTGCGGCGAGGAAGACAAGGACGAGGCCAGCCCACTTCAGCACAGCCTCGGTGGTGAGTGATTCGGCGAATCGCACTGCTTGAGGACGATCTGGCCGGACCGGCGCAACTTCTTGAGCGACGGCCGCCATTGGTCGAGGAGGCGGTGGTGGCGGTGACGGCATCGCTCCTACCTGACTTAGTTCCTGACCAGCCAGCGCCTGCTCGAGCTGCGCAACACGTTCTTCGAGCGCGGAGATCCTGCCTTCGGGGCTGAGATCTCCGTGAGTGGCCATCAGTCGCGTTTCGACTTCCTCGGGTCCTTCGATCGTTTGCCACGACGAAGGCCCAGAGATCCGAAACCGCTGATCACGGCAATGTAGAAGCCGACGTCGTACCAGATACCCGTGTTGTTCGTCTCGTAGATCCGAACAGCGTCATCGAAAATGTGCACGATGAGCGCGATCGGCGCGATCCAACCGTGCCATACACCCGAGAAGAAACCGGCTTGATCGCTGGCAAACGTGTCGGTGCCCGCGGCACAGCCGGCAAGGATCAGCAGAAGCCCGAGCATCGCGATCGTCCGAAGTAGTCGCCGACTCGTCATGCCCGACACTACCTATTCATGCGCGCACGCTCCCAGGGACTTTGGTCTCAACGTGCGTTCGGCCTCCGTCTCAGGCACACTTGGCGACGGTGAGTCGGCCGGGTGGTCGCGGCTTCGGGCAACCGAGGCTGAGGAAGGTCGGGGCTCCGCAGGGCAGGATGCTGGCTAACGGCCAGTCGTGGTGACACGCAGGAAAGTGCAACAGAAAGCAAACCGCCGATGGCTCCTCCGGGAGCACAGGTAAGGGTGAAACGGTGCGGTAAGGGCGCACCAGTGCTGCAGGTGACTGTGGCAGCTATGTAAACCCCATCCGGAGCAAGGTCAAGCAGGAGGCATGGACGGCCCGTCCGCAGCAATGCACCCTCCAGGTAGACCGCATAGATAGATGGCCACACAAGACCGCAAGGTCTGGACAGAACCCCGCCTACAGGCCGACTCACCATCTCGCCGCAGAATCATCATGTTCGTCGTTCACGCTCCCATCGTGGGCACGATTGAGCATCATGGTTGAGGTCATGGTCATCAGTCAGGGTTCCTGTTATCGCCCTGGATCTGTAGTGTGCACCGACACCACCGGTGTCTCACCTCAAGTCTGACAGGCAGTGTCGGCACCTGTGAGGCACTAGTTTGCGCAACAGGAGCGATCATCATGGCCACACGACACCTCACCGTGCGCCGACAAGTCGCCGCGTCATGTGACTCGGTTTGGGACGTGCTCGCGGATTTCCCGAACCTGGCGGACCACTGGGGTGGCCTCAAAGCCTCTCGAGCCATCGGAGACCAGACACACGGTGTAGGTGCGCGACGCCAGGTGGATCTGGTGCCGGTCGGCAAATTGGATGAAACGGTCACCGCCTGGGAAGAGGGCCGCAGAATCGCCACCACCAATCGGCCGTCCACCCTCGTCCCGTTCAAGCACGCCGAGGCCACGCTCACCCTCGAACCAGACGGAGACGGCACCCAGATCACATTCGACTACCAGTATGTGCCAAGGGGTGGCCCCATGGGTCGACTGACCGGTCCCGTGATCGACACGATGCTGAGAAGAAACTTCGAGAGCATGCTGGCCTCAGTCGAGAAGGCCGCCCTCAACGCGGGCTGACACGAAGACCGCAGCACTGACTTTGTCCTTGCCGATCCGCGTGGCAGTACCGGCGAAGTGTGGGGCCGGTTTGATCGAGTCAACCGGCTGAACGACTCACAAAAGGCCAGTTCTTCAGCCAGAGTTCTGGCCCACAGCGCCTAGGTGGCGACCACAGAGGTCAGCCAGCGATTCGGTCGGCGACGTCGCCGACCGCGGGGTCGTAGGAGATGCCGTCGCCTGCCGCCACCCAGAAGGCGGTTCGACCGGTCTCGGGCGAGTGGAGGGCCAACGTGAAGTATCCAACGATCCCGCCGTTGTGTCCGATGAGACTGCCGTTCGTGCCGAGCCCGTCGGTGCTCAGACCGAGGCCGTATTGGTCATCGGCGGTCATCGCCGAGTATGACTCGGCCGATATCAGGTCGCCACCCACGAGCGCGGTGAAGAGTTTGTGCAGGTCGCCCGCGGAGCTGACCATCGCTCCGGCCGTCCATGCGTCGCTCTCGATGGAGGTGTACTCGAAGTCGATCGACTGCGTCGATCCATAGAGCGTCGTGAAGCTCCCGAATGGCTCGGAACCTGGCTCGAACCCGGACATGTAGGTGTTGGTCATGTCGAGCGGCTCGATGATCCGAGATCGGACTTCGGCGGCGGCGGGTCGCCCGGATACCTCCTCGATGAGAACTCCCAGGACGGTGTAGTTGCTGTTCGAGTACTCGAATCGCGTACCGGGATCGAAGTTGAGATCGTCTCCGGCCACCAGGTCGAATGTCTCCTCTGGCTGAAACGCTCGGCTCGGGTCGGCGACCTGGCGGTCGTGGAACGTCGGGTCGAGAGTGAAGTTCGGGATCCCGCTGGTGTGTTGCAGGAGGTCCCGCACCGAGATCTCGACTGGGACGTCGACTCGTGTCACGTAGTCGGCGACTGGCGCATCGAGATCGACGACTCCTTCATCGACCAAGGTCAATGTCACAATCGAGGTGAACAGCTTCGTGATACTGCCAATGCGAAAGATGTCGTCGGCCGTTGGCGCCGTCCCTTCGGGCCCCATGCCTGCGCTGGCATAGGTCATGGTGCCGTCGGGTTCGACGACGACAACCATCACAGAACCACCATCGGCGGGCACGTCGACACAAGCAATGTTCTCGGCGAGGAAGCCCTGCTCGCCCCCCAAAGGAACCGACGTCGGGTCAGCGCTGCAGTCCGCCGCATTGAACATGGCCACAAGCCCGAAGGAGCCCGCCGCAATGAACATGGCCACAAGCCCGAACGCGACCACGACACTCGGCCTCGGCCGACGACGAGCGCTAATCGTGGCGTCGATCGCTGGTTTTTCGCGTTCGTCTGCCATCGGAAGCAACCTACAACTCGCTGGCCCTGCCACATTGTTCTCGAGTGCAGCCTTCCGAGATGCGGTTGGCCCCGCTCCATATTCACGGCGCTCGTCGCGCAGCCGAGCGAACTCTATGTTTTGCACATCTCAGACGGGCGCCAGCGGACTCGTTCAGTGAACGTGTTGTAAAATCCACAACGAGTGGGCGTTGACGGATTCGAACCCTGGCCCTAAGCGTGATGGACGAGCGACGGAAACAGGCTGCACCATCTGACGAACAGCGACGCCGTAACACGCGGATAACACAAGAGCACACGAACGAGAGCAATCTCAGGCAAAGGCAAGGAAGACAGGAAAGATCGAAAGACCCCAACAACCACAACGATCTTGAGCGAGTTTCCTGTGTTCTCAACGATGTGTCGACAACCCCGCATCTACCCCGCGTACAGGTCGGCTCACCACCACAACCGCACTCGGCTTCGCCGATGCGGCTCCCTCGCAGCACCCCAGCTGCTACGTCACTCCGCAGCTCACCACGCTGTGAGAGACCAGAGGTCTGCTCGACCCTCTGTTGCTGGCCCTGTCACCTCGCTGAAAAGGCGGGCGGACTCGAGCTGGTGTTCGCGTGCCTCTGCTTCGCGGCCGCTCTGGTGCAATACATCTCCGAGATTGGCATGGACCGCTGCAAGTCGATGTACGTCGCCGTGGCGATCCAGGTTGGTCCGTGCCTGTCCGAATAACGCGATTGCTTCGTCGTATCGCCTCTCGGTGGCGTAGACGAGACCGAGCAGGTTGGCTGCGGCTGCCTCGACCAGGGGGGCGTCGGCGAGCTGCGAGAGCCGAATAGCGTTACGAGCGTGCTCAGCTGCAGTGGCTGGTTCGCTTTGCCGGAGTGCCACGAGCGCGGCAGCACTGCTCGCCGCCGCTTCGATGCCAGCGTCATCGACGAGCTGCGCCAAATCGATCGCGTGCCGAGCCGCGCTGGCGGCCTCCATCGGGTCTTTGGGAAAGAGAGCTCGGCCGATCGCGAGCTCGACGGTCAGGTGACTCGGCGGTTGGTCACCGGCAGCGGCGAGTTCTGCTTCGGCGGAGTCGAGATGACTTGCCGCGAGATCGTCGTCTCCGACTCGAGCTGCGAGACGGGCCAGCTGAAGCTCGACCGTAACGAGATCGGCACCGATCGAGCGCGCCGCACTTATCTCGTACGAGCGGCGCGCTGCTTCG
Organism: uncultured Chthoniobacterales bacterium; assembly: GCA_964196045.1. Classification (GTDB taxonomy): domain Bacteria; phylum Actinomycetota; class Acidimicrobiia; order Acidimicrobiales; family SHLQ01; genus SHLQ01. Next base: position 21,789 of record CAXMRH010000096.1, read on the forward strand.
TAGTGGCCCAGGATCGATTGGATATCTCCGATGCGTCGTTGGACCACGTGTTCGTCAGGTCGACCGAGCGCCTGGGCCGACTGCAGATGATGAAGCGCCGACGGTAGGGCGTGGGCTCGCTCCGCCTCTTCGGCCGCGAGCAGGTGAAGGTCGGCAGCCTCGGCACCTTGTCCGGCCCTCGCGAGGTGATCTGCGGCCTCAGCTGGAGGAAGGAACTTGCCAGCTCGTTCGTGCAGAGCCCGCACCCTTGATTCCGAAAGCTCCGCAAGCGAGACCACGCCGAGCAGATGGTGTGTGAGCTGAATCGCGCCCCCGTCTCCGACGATCTCGGCCGCGACCAATTCTTCGACCGCGGAAGCCGTCTCGAGTTCCGTTCGTCCCGACACCGATTGGAGGAGTCGCTCATGGGCAGGTTTGTCGATCACGGCCAGCGCCTCGACCACCTGACGTGCCAGCGGGGTGAGCGACGCTAGACGCGTACGCATCAGATCCTCGACGACCGGTGGCAGTCCGGCTCCGCTGTCGAGGCGCATGGCCTCGATCACCAGAAGGGGAAGCCCCTCGGCGAACTCGACGACTTCACTTGTACGTTCCGCAGTTGAGTCGCCGATTGCCCTGACGAGCAGGGCCGCGTCCTCGTCTTCGAGCCGACTCAGCCGTAGTTCGGAGGCCCAACCCTCGCGTCGTCCCTCGGAGAGAAGATCCCAACATGGATCGCCCGGAACAATCCGAAGCGTTCGCCAGGTGCTGACGACCAGCCAGCCGAAGCGTTCGCGGCGATGTACGACGTAGGTGACAAAGGCCATCGTGGCGGGATCGGCGAGGTGAAGATCGTCGAGAGCGAGTACACCACCGAAAGGCAGGGGAAGAGAGGCTGCGATCTCCTCGAACATGGCGATCTGCGCCGTGCTCGACTGTCTCGCAGCAAACCCGGCCAACGGTGCGTACGGCACATTCTGCTCACCGACGTGGCAGCGGAGTATCAGGCAGTCGTCGAGGTTCTCTGCCCATTCAGCGAGCAGACGCGAGCGCCCAATCCCCGGCTCACCGGTGATGACCAGAAAGCCGAGCTCATCCCTCGCCGCACTCAATACGGCGAGCTCTTCTGTTCGACCGACGAGAGCTGGTGCCGGACTCGATGTCGCGGCTTCGGGTCTTGGGCGTGCTTGGGGAAGGGCATCGTCGCCTCGCCGAACCGCCGAGTAGACCTGTGTTGTTTCTGCCAGCGGTTCGACGCCCAGGTCGAGGTCGAGGCGACGCACGAGCGCGCGGTAGGCCGAGACGGCACCGCCCCGATCACCGCTCGCTCCGAGTGCCTTCATCACCTGGCGGCACGCCGCCTCGTTCAACGGGTCGAGCTGTAGCCGCCGTCTCGCGAATTCGACTGCCGACGTTGGATCGGCATCGGCGACGAGCGCATCGAGCAGGCCATCAACTCGTAGCCGGAACGTTTCGGCCTCTGCCCGCTGCCAATCTTCGAACTCGGGAGCGTCGGGCACCGAAAACCCCTCGAGGAAGCCTCCACGATAGAGATTCAGCGCCTCGTGCGGGGCGGTGGCGGCGTTTGCATCGAAGCCGAGAACGTCGACCGTCTGCGGGTCGAGAGTGAGCCTGATCGTCTCCCGATCGGATTCGATCGCGTCGGCTCCCGCCGCCGTGCGCAGCGCAGACAACGTCCGTCGTAGCGAGGCTCTGGCGCGCTCCTGGGTCGCCTCGGGCCAGAGCCGAGCGGCCAGAACATCGCGTCGAACCGGTCGGCTTTCCACCGCCAGTATCGCGAGCACAGCGACGGCTTTGCGAGTGTCGACCCGCACGGCCCTTCCATCTCGAAGGATCTCGGGAGCGCCGAAGAGACGGATTAAAAGCGTTCCCATA
>CAXMRH010000097.1:0-3452 GCA_964196045.1 uncultured Chthoniobacterales bacterium
GCGTCGTAGTACCTGCCGCATCAATCCGAGGCCGTCACGGACGACTCAATCGGCTCCGCCGAGCGCCGATTGAGTCGTGCGGCCGTTCGAGCGTCACGTCATCGATGACTCCAATTCGTTGGCTTTCTCGGCGATATCGTCTCGAGGTTCGAGCCTTGGAATCACGAGCTCCCGTTCGTCACGTCCCACGAAAAGTCCTGTGAGCGCAAGCGCCACCAGCACAAGGCCTGGGATCACGAAGAACCAGGTGAAGAGCCGGAAGTCAGGCAGGCTCGCCACCTTGTCGTAGTTCTCCTGTTCGGCCTGCATCGTCGTCACCAGTGGTTCCTAGTGCTCGAGTCCTGCTGGAACCTGCTCGAAGATTCCGACATTGGCATCCATCAGTCCGAGCAGCCCGCTGAAATCAGCTTGCATTGCGGGCAAACCCTGCAACGTCTGCGTCATCGCTGGGAACTGCGCTCCCATGAATCCCTGTACGTCGGCCTCGGACATGTTCATCGCGGTCGCCAGAGCGGGAACCATGTTCTCCGCGTCGACGCCGAGCGCAGTGAATCCTACGACGTATCCGTTGAACCGATCGATGTTTTCCTGGCTCATCGCAGGCGCTACATCGCCGAGCGGCACGAATACGTCGTAGTAGTACTCGGCGGTCGTGTCGACGTTGTTCTCGTCCATGATCGGTCCGAATGCCGTAATCATCTTCTGGCCGCCATCTGCCTTACCGGGAAGTCCCATCAGGAGTGGCGTCACGATCATGGCCAGACCCACGGCGAGCACGGCCCACATCATCTTGCGAATCATTTCGATTTCCTCCTTTTGCCGCGTGGTGCGGCATCACAGATCTAGCGTGGCTTCCTCGGGAGTGAGAGGGCAGAGTCCGAGGTCCGCGAATAGCTGCGACGTTGGTCACTCGGTCGCCGAAGCCTTGCGCCGCTAGGATCGCAATGTTTGCCGAACAATTGAGGTTTTCTACGTGGCCGTTTATGCCAACACTCCGATCGAGCTCGTCAACGCCGTGTACGCCACGCTGGATGAGCGACTTGCGAAGGGGCGTGATCGACTCGGACGAGCGTTGACCCTGACCGAGAAGATCTTGATCAACCACCTCGATAACGTCGAGACAGGCGGGATGGATCGAGGCGTCAGCTACACGGACCTCCGACCAGATCGGGTCGCCATGCAAGATGCGACCGCTCAGATGGCATGGCTTCAGTTCATGACAGCTGGCTTGCCACAGACTGCCGTACCGACGACCACGCACTGCGATCACCTCATCCAGGCCCGAGTCGACGGCAAGACCGACCTCGCCGTCGCCGTCGATACGAACAAAGAGGTCTACCAGTTCCTCCAAGATGTCAGCGCCAAGTTCGGTGGTGGCTTCTGGGCACCTGGTTCAGGCATCATTCACCAGGTCGTTTTGGAGAACTACGCCTTCCCCGGCGGCATGATGCTCGGCACGGACAGCCACACGCCGAACGCTGGCGGCCTCGGCATGATCGCCGTTGGTGTCGGTGGCGCAGATGCCGTCGACGTGATGACCGGGTTCCCGTGGAATGTCCGTTGGCCAAAGGCCACCGGTGTGCACCTCACCGGTGAATTAGCCGGGTGGGCGGCACCCAAGGACGTCATCTTGAAGGTCGCAGAGATTCTCACCGTCAAAGGAGGCACCGGTGCCATCGTCGAGTACTTCGGCCCTGGAGCCGAGAGTATGTCGGCAACAGGCAAGGCAACGATCTGCAACATGGGCGCCGAGATCGGTGCGACAACCTCGTTGTTCGCCTATGACGACGCCACGAGCCGCTATCTGAAGGCGACTGGAAGAGAAGAGATCGACGATGCAGCCCGAGCGGTCGCACATCATCTGCGAGCCGACGACGAGGTCTACGCAAATCCTGGTGACTACTTCGACCAGGTCATCGAGATAGATCTCGGCAGCCTCGAGCCATTGATCAACGGCCCACATACTCCTGATCTTGCGCGGCCCCTGAGCAAGCTCGGCAGCGAGGCCGAGTTGAACGGCTGGCCGAAGGAAATCTCCGCAGCGTTGGTCGGCTCGTGCACGAACTCTTCGTACGAAGACATCAGTCGCGCCGCCTCGATCGCTCGTGATGCCGCAGCGAAGGGTTTGACCGCGCGGGTTCCGTTCATGGTCACCCCAGGATCCGAAGCCACCATGCGAACCATCGAACGTGACGGATTCCTCGCCGATCTCGAGGCCATCGGCGCGGTCGTTCTCGCGAACGCCTGCGGGCCATGTATCGGACAGTGGAAGCGCGACGACCGCGAGGGCAACCAAGGCACCGCAAACACCATCGTCACGAGCTACAACCGCAACTTCCCGAAGCGCAACGATGGCGATGGCGCAACCCTCGCCTTCGTGACATCTCCTGAAACAACGGTGGCTCTTGCGCTCGCTGGCACAGTCGACTTCGATCCGAAGACGGACACGCTCACGAACGACGCAGGCGAAGAGGTCATGCTCAGCGTCGGAGCAGCAATCGAACTTCCCGAAGCCGGCTTCGAAGATGGCACCTCGATGTTCATCGCTCCACCAGAGGACGTCAGCGGCATCGACATTTCGGTCAGCCCCACCTCGGACCGGCTGCAGTTGCTGACCCCCTTCCCGGCATGGGATGGCATGGACTATCTCGAGCTCCCGATTCTCGGCAAGGGAATGGGCAAGGTGACCACCGATCACATCTCGATGGCCGGCGTATGGCTGAAGTATCGCGGTCACCTCGAAAACATCTCGGGCAACCTCTATCTCGGCGTTGTCAACGCCTACACGGGCGAGAGCGAACTGGCACTCGACCCCTCGGATGGGGCGACGAAGAGTTACCCGAACATCGCGAAAAGCCTCCACGAAAAGGGCATCAACTGGGTATTCATCGGCGAAGAGAACGTCGGCGAAGGTTCGAGCCGTGAACATGCGGCGATGGAACCTCGATTTCGAGGCTGCCATGCAGTGTTTGCCAAGTCGTTCGCTCGCATCCACGAGACGAATCTGAAGAAGCAGGGTGTGCTTGCTCTGACATTTGCCGAGCCGCTTTTTTGGGACGCAATCGAGGAAGGTGACAGCATCAGCATCACGGGCCTGTCGGAACTTGCGCCGAGCAAGCCGGTCGAATGTGTGCTGCACAAACCCGATGGGGAAAGTCTCGAGTTCCTCGCCAATCAGACTCTTTCGCCGGATCAGATCGCGTGGTTCCACGCAGGCAGCGCGCTGAACCTCATTCGCCAGCAGACCGCAGGCTGATCGCCTCCGGATGGACCTTCGCCAACTCAACGCCCTGATCGCCGTTTCCGAGCACCGCAGCTTCAGTGCTGCCGCACGGGCGCTGCACACCGTGCAGTCGAATGTGTCGACTCACGTTGCTCGACTCGAGCGCGAGCTCGATGCTGTGCTGGTCGACCGTCGCACCGGTGAACTCACGGCCGAGGGTGAGGTGGTC
>CAXMRH010000098.1:0-12616 GCA_964196045.1 uncultured Chthoniobacterales bacterium
ATGGTCTCGACGGCGACGACATCATCTGTGCCGGAAAGGGCGATGACGTCGTGTATGGGGGAGGGGGATTCGACATCATCTTCGGAGCGCAAGGCAACGACCTCATCTACGCCGCGAACGGAACGAGCACACAAACCCGAGCCGACGAACGTGGAGCCCGAATCTTCGGAGGCGCCGGGAACGACTCGATCTATGGCACAAACCGGTGGGACCGAATGCAAGGTGGCACGGGCCTCGACCATCTCTACGGCTACGAAGGCCGAGACTGGATTCGAGGCGGAGCGGAGAGCGACGTGCTGACCGGTGCGGGCAACATCGACGACCTGCACGGTGGCAACGGAAACGATCGCATCATCGTCGAAGGTGCCGACACGGTTCGGGGTGGAGCAGGGGCAAAGGACGTGTGCGTGATTCCGAGCGGCACGACGCCGACGCTGCTTCGCTCCTGTGAGCTGACCTAAGCGGGAACGGGGCAGGCAGTGAGTTCGTAGGTGCGTAGACGCAAACGCAACGTCCAGAGCAGTAGAACGATTGCCGCAGCACCGACCACTGGCTGCACGGGCGCCCACCACGAGAGTGCTCCTGACGTTCCAAGCGCCGCGACCACAAGTTGGTTGCAGACCGGGCAACCAACAGCAAGAAACGAAACGAAGCCGCCCCAAAGTGTTCGGCTTTCCTGTCGTTCCGTCTCTGTCGTCGCTGGCGGCCGGATCGCCAGAATCAGGCCGATGAGGCCGGCCGTGATCGCCAGGACGACGTAGTCGACCCCACGAGGCGGCACGGGTCGGCCGAAGATCGGATTGTCCAGTAGGTCCGACGGGATCGCGATGACCAGAGCTGCCACAGCTGCAATCGGTACTGCACGAAGCCAAGTGCGTCGATCGAGAGAGCCGAGCGCGGGAGCCACGTAATGATCCTACTCGCCTCGTGTCAGCGAATATTCATGTAAAACCTCCATAGATACGGTGTAACCGGAGCACGCAACGGGAAGGATCAGCCATGCCAGACGTCCCAATGATCACACTCAACGACGGTGTGGAGATCCCCCAGATGGGATTCGGCACTTACCAGATCGCCCAAGCGGATGCTCGTGAGATCACACTCCAGGCCTTGGACGTCGGCTATCGGCACATCGATACCGCCGAGTTGTACGGCAATGAGAAGGGTGTCGGTGCCGCGGTGCGTGACTTCGGAGCCGATCGAGCCGACATCTTCGTGACCAGCAAGTTGAACAATTGCTTCCACGCTTACGACCACGCGCTCGCCGCGTTCGAAGGGACGATGGAGGATCTCGGCCTCGAGTACATCGATCTGTTCCTGATCCATTGGCCCCTGGCCGCGGTGGCGGACTATACAGAGACCTGGAAGGCGATGGAAGCGATCGCGCAATCCGGGCGCTGTCGTTCAATTGGCGTGTCGAACTTTCAGCCGCGTCATCTGGAGCGCCTGTTCGAGGAGACCGATGTGGTCCCCTCCATCAATCAGATCGAAGTGCACCCATACTTTGCGCAGAACGACGTGCGGGCATTCAACGCCGAGCACGGCATCGCCACAGAGGCCTGGTCACCGATCGCAGAGGGGAGGGTCCTCGGCGATCCGACCCTGGTGGCGCTCGGCCGGGTGCACGGGAAGTCGTCTGCGCAGGTGGCACTGCGGTGGCACATCCAGCGGGGCGACATCATCTTCCCAAAGTCGTCACGCGCGACACGTATGGCCGAGAACATCGACATCTTCGACTTCGAGCTCACCCGCGACCAGATGGCCAGCATCGAAGCGGTCGATCGCGGGCACCGCACCGGCCCGCATCCCGACGAGTTCAAGTGGATCCCATAGCGGATCCCTCTCGTTTTGGGCGGGTGCAGGGACGTCCTATCGCCGCGACACCTTGTTTTTGGGTCCAGCTCGGGACCTTCTACTCTCGTCGCGCAGCGGAACTCACGTCACGGTGCAACCAGTCGACGAGTACAGGCAAGGAGAGAGATGCTTGACAAGACCTTTGACCTCGGACTCGAACAACAGGTCGCCGCGCTCACCGCCGAGCTCGACAAAGCCAATCGTCGGGCCAAGAAGCTCGAGCGTAGAGTCGAGAACGAACGAAGTACCCAGCCGTACCAGGTCGAACTCCTCAAGCTTCAGCGACATTTGGAAGAAAACTCGAAGCGTATGATCGTCCTCTTCGAAGGACGCGACGCGTCGGGCAAGGGCGGAACGATCCGCCGAGTGACGCACTACATGAATGTCAAGCACTACCGCGTCGTGGCGCTTGGTAAGCCGACCGAGGACCAGCGGTCGCAGTGGTATCTCCAGCGTTACGTCGAGCAGTTCCCGCGCGGTGGCGAGATGGTGCTGTTCGACCGCAGTTGGTACAACCGGTCGATGGTCGAGCCGATCTTCGGTTTCTGTACCGAAAAGGAACATCAAGACTTCCTCCGAGGCGTCGTGGGCTTCGAGAAGGATCTCGTGCGACAAGGCACGATCCTGGTAAAGCTCTACTTCTCCGTCTCCAAGAAGGAACAGCAGCGGCGATTCCGACGCCGTCGCGACGATCCCCTTCGGCAGTGGAAGCTCAGCGAGATCGACGTGCAAGCTCAAGAGCACTGGGACGAGTTCACGGAGAAGAAGTACGAGATGCTCCGCCGTACCCACACACCGGGAACTCCTTGGACAGTCATTCGTTCCGAGAACAAACAGCGTGCTCGGATCAACGCAATGCGGGTGATCCTTGGCGCGGTCGACTATGACGGGCGAAGCCCTGAACTCGACTACGTACCCGACCCCGAAATCGTGGTGTCGGGCGCTCATGAGATCGACATCATGGAAGCCGACCGAGTTCGCAAGGGTCGATTCCGGCAATGACGTGGCACCTTGCACAGATCAATATCGGAAGGCTGAAGCATCCGGTGGACGATCCACGTGTCGCCGAGTTCATGGAGAACCTGGACGCGATCAACGAGATCGCCGAACAGTCACCGGGGTTTGTTTGGCGTTTGAAAGATGATTCGGGCAACGCCACCGCAATCCGCGCATTCGATGATGAGCTGATCCTGCCAAACCTGACCGTCTGGGAATCGATCGACCGGCTGAAGGACTACGTGTTCAAGACCGACCACGCTCGGTTTCTCCGGCGGCGCCGGGACTGGTTCTTGCCGATGGATGACCTGCCGGTATTGACGATGTGGTGGATTCCAGCCGGCCACACGCCGAGCCTCGAGGAAGCGAAGGAACGGATAGGCCACCTCGCCGAACATGGACCGACGGAGCGCGCATTCTCGTTCCATCCGACGTTCGAACCGCGCGGTGAAGGTTCAGCGACGTAGCCAACGATCGAGGAGACTCGTCAGTCTTGGCATGAGAATCCAGCTGAGGATTGCGACGCTCGTGATAAGACCGATCAGCAGTCCGAGCAGGTATGGCACATCTGGGATGAGCCAGCCGAAGAATTCGTTCAGAAGGAGAACGGTCGGATAGAGCGCCAAGAGAACGACGGCCGCCTGCTTCCACGTCTTCACTTGTCGTTGGTCCACACTGAACCAGCCTCCGAAGCCGCCCACTACGTTCACTTGTCGTTCGCCGTCGATGTGCTCGTCGAGTTTCGCGAGACCGTCGCGCCGCTCATCGGAGTCGAGCCACGCGTCAAGCTCTTCTCGTGACTCGAAGGAGAAGACGATTACCGTCTCATCCTGGACTCCTTCCACGGGTGGGAACAGCTGAGCCCGGAGATAACCATCGAAGGCTTCGATGAGGTCTATCAGTTCGTCGTAGTCACTCTGGAACGCGGACTCCTGTCCTGGCAGGATCTGAAACGAAGCCACCGCGGTCACAGGATCGGCTCCGGTGCCCATAGCGACGCGCTGCACCCGAGCATTCCCCGCAGTGAGCGCCACGCCCTCGGCGAGGAGCTCGGCACGCTCGGGCGACTCGATCCAATCATCGAGCAGAGTTCGATCTGCAAACTGATAGACGATCACCCATTCGTCGGGGTGCTGTGGCCCAGGCGGCTGGAGATCGCTCCCGATGTGCCCCGGTTGGCGGCCAGCCACGGAGGTGATTCGACGCAACCACCGCTCGAACTCGCGCTCGTGCCCTGGGCTCGCCGTGCGAGCAACGATGACAGTTGGGATGTCTCGATCGCTGATGCCTCGGAGTGTAGGTGCGTTCCGCTAGCCGACCTCGGGTGTGTTCGAGGGTGAGATGAGGCCCACCCACAGTTTCGCGTCAGCGCTGCCGATGGAATACGTGACAGACTCTGGTCACCGAACTTCGAGGAGGCACCATGGACGCACAGAAGAACGTCGAGCTCGCCGATCGTCTCGCCACGATCCCACGGATTCGTCAGCGATCTGCCGAGTGGGTCGCCGCTCGCCCGTCGCAGGCGTTGCACCTCGGTCTCGCCGCAGCTTGGCTCGGGTTTCTTTTCACGATCGGCCTCTTCTCGGCGCCGACCGCTGATCCTGCGTCGACCGCGCCACTCGGCTTCGTCGACACCTTCGCTGTCGCAATGTTCTTGGTAACCCTCGGCGGCATCTTTGCCGTTATTGGCCTTGCGATGCGCAACAGCCGCGCAACAGCACCTGTGTCCGCAGCGGCCGGTCTTTCCATCATCATTGTTGGAGCTACTTGTGGCTTCGCCGGTCACCCGGTGTCCGCGTGGGGTCCTGACGCAGTGCTGGCTGCGGGCATCGTCGCCGCAAGCGCGGCCATCATGGCCCGCCGTCAGGCCAACGCCACCTAGCTTCGGAGATCCCTCAGCGGTGCTGGTCGATAAGCGTGACCGATCACGGCACCGTGCTGGTTGAACACTCCGAGGGGTACGGAAACCAGCGAAGGTGCTCGAAGTCATCAGTTGTCGTCGGAGGTCCAAGCGCCTCTATTGCGCCACTGGATTGCTGCCTCACGATGCTTGCGGCCTCGTCGAGGAACGTCTTGAGCGGTACGGATTCGTGGTTCTTGCGCCGATCCACGTAGGCGAGTTCGCCTGTCTCATAGGAGATGTCGTGCAAGCTCATTACCGCCTGGCGTTCCTTGCGATGTCGCCACAGCCCGGTGTGTGGGTCGAAGCTGTAGTTGTGAAGAAGCGCCGCTCCGTGGTCGGCGACGAAGTTCACTGCATCCACGAGGTAGCGGAAGGTGTCGTCATCGATGAAGTAGTTGAAGTTCAACCGGACCCAGCCCGGCTTGATGCCCTCACACCCCCGGTTGATCTCTCGCTCGAACTCATGTGACTGCTCAAGGTCGATACCAAGCAGCCGGTGACCATAGGGGCCGGCACATGAACAGCCACCTCGGGACTGGATTCCGAACAGGTCGTTCAGCAACGCGACCACATAGTTGTGGTGCAAGAAACCCTGCTCGCCGTCCTTGCCGACGTGTCGAACGACGAAGGACACGATTGACAGACGTTCCGCCTCGTGGTCGCCAAGTATGTACAGCTTCGGACTCTGCTCCCAGGCGTCGATCGCTCGCCGCACCCAGTGCTCCTCGAGTTCGCGAATTCGCTCGGTGCCCATGGCGTCTTTGAGCTGAAAAACGAGGCCGGCCCTGATGGCACCGATGATGTCCGGCGTGCCGCCTTCCTCCCGATGTTCGATGTCGACGAGATAGTCGTGATGCGTCGTATTCACATACGTGACCGTGCCGCCGCCAGGCACATCTGGAACACGGTTGGTGAACAAGGATCGTCTGGCCACGAGTAGTCCAGGGGTGCCCGGCCCGCCGATCAGCTTGTGCGGTGAGATGAACACGGCGTCGTAGTAGCCCTCCGTCTCAGCGGCCGAGCCCATGTCGATGTCGACGTAGGGTGCAGCTGCCGCGAAGTCCCAGAACGCAAGCGCGTCGTGGGCGTGAAGCAAGCTCGACACCGCACGAGTATCCGTGATGATGCCGGTCACGTTGGACGCTGCGGAGAATGAACCGATCTTCAGCGGTCGTTCGGCGTACAGCTCCAACTGTTCACGGAGCTGCTCGATGTCGAGATGACCATCCTCGTCTTCGTCGATCGTCACCACGTCGCCGATCGACTCTCGCCACGGGAGTTCATTTGAGTGATGTTCGTACGGCCCGATGAAGATCACCGGCCGTTGCTCTGCTGCGATGAGCTTTGTCAGGTGGTGCTGATCCTCCAGGTTCGACGGGATCCGAAGACCCATAACTCCTACAAGCTTCGCGATAGCGGCCGTCGATCCACTTCCGCAGAACAACACGGCATGTTCGTAACCAGCACCGAGGCAGTCGGCGATTATGGCCCGAGCCTCCTCCCGAAAGCGTGTGGTCTGGAGGCCGGTGCCCGACGACTCAGTGTGGGTGTTCGCGTACAGCGGCAGGACAGCGCTGCGAATGTAATCCTCGATGAACGTCAGTGCACGGCCAGACGCTGTGTAGTCGGCATACACAACTGGACGCGCACCGAATGGTCCGTCAACGACCTCCGTGCGGCCTATGACCGAGCGTCGAATGACGTTGCTCAGGTCGATCGATCCGAGTTCAGTGGAAGTCATATATGCCTTTCGGCGACCCCCGGGAAGGAGGAACTGCCCAAATGGTACTTGGAACCGAATTCCACGTTTCGCGTCCGTACCAGGCGTATGCGATCAGGAACATGATGCGCTGCAAAAGACCGGCTGACGAGTCGGACCATGCCATGGCGAACGGCAAAACAATCGAGGCGATCACCGCGGTCGCGTCCAGGTACCGCACCCGGTGATGTGTTCCGGCACGTTCCATCGCAACTGCACCCACGCCCAACGCAAACGCGAACCCCATCACCGTGGCCGCCGCAGAGTGGAGCCCATTTTCGACGGTGTGGTAAGGCGAGTTTTCGATCCATGAGCGCGAGGAGAACGTTGCAACGAGAACCATACAAACAGCGAAGGTTCCGTGCAGCGCCCGAGCGGGAAGGAGCCATGGCCGGTGCCGACCAAAGCTGAGTAGCCCGACGCCGAGGCCGAAAAGCAAGAATCCAAGCCTTGCCACCCATGCGCCCTCAACACCCTGGCCGGCAGCCTCGCCCGTTGTGTGAGCAACCCAGTCGTACGAGTCGTCGAGGACGTCAGAGGCAATTCGAAACGAGATCGCAGACAGCCCGAGCGAGACGATGATTCCCCAACGCCGGATCCACGTCGCAAGCGCGTGCCACTGCATCCTCATTGTCCAATCGTTGCTCGTACCAGCGTCAGGCTCTAGGGCCCAAAGTCGGTAGAGCCTGCGCCCGATGGTCGCTCGACGCGGGCTGATAGGCGATACTTGATCTGGCGCCGGAAGGAGCTCGAGCTATGGCCGACGATCGCTTGGACTGGATCTTCGAGGACGAAGCTGTCGAGTCGCTTGAATCCCGATACGACACGTGGGCCGCGACCTACGACGCAAACCACGATCAGTGGGGTTGGCGCGGTCCAGACAGCGTCGTTGAAGCTGCACTCCGTCTCGCGACGAACCTCGACGGAGACTCGTTGGTCATCGACGCAGGTTGCGGTACCGGTCAGGCTGGGGCCGCCCTGCGTAAGGCTGGCTGGCCCGGTCGGCTGATTGGCCTCGACTTCAGCCAAGGAATGCTGGATGTCGCTGTGTTGTCAGGCGCGTACGACGAGCTCGTGAAATGTTCGCTGCTCGATATCTCACTGCCGACAGATTCCGCTGATGCAGTGATTTCGAGTGGTGTGTTCACTCATGGCCACGTCGGCGGTGAGGCCCTGTCCGAGCTCTGCCGCGTTACGAAACCGGGAGGTGTCGTGACCGTGACGCAACGGATGGATTTCGGTGCATTCATGGCACCTCATTCTGAGGCGCTCAAGAATGCAGGGGCCTGGGAAGACCTCGAACGGAGCGATCCCGCGCTCTTCCACCCCGATCGCGATGAGATCGAACATGTCGTCGTGAGCTGGATGGTCCTCACATAGAACGAGCCGAAGCTCAGCGACCGCTACTCGACTTTCTGTTCATTGGCTACTGCACAATCCGTGGGTAGAGCGTTTCGGTGTGGCCGTCGACGCCGATGATCTGGCCCGAGATGTGTCGTCCGTAGTCGCTGCACAGGAAGACGATGAGATCGGCGATCTCTTCGGGGTCGACGTAGGTCTGCATCGAGGTTCCGATCGCATACAGCTTCCGCACGTACTCCGGGTCGAGGTTGTCGACCTCTGCGTGCCCGGCGATCACCCGTTCCATCCGGTCGCCGTTCACGTTTCCGGGGACGATTCCATTCACCCGGATGTTGTGCGGACCGAGCTCCATGGCGAGTGTCTTGGTGAAGCCGGTGACGGCCCACTTGGCAGCCGCATACGGCGTGCGGTTCGGGAACCCAAGAATCCCGGCACCGGAGACGAGGTTGATCATCGCCCCGCCCTGCTGTTCCTTGAACACGGGTACGACGCGCCGCGCGCAGTAGAACTGCGCGTCGATACACACGGCCATGCAGTGCCGCCACTCCTCATCAGTGACGTCCTCGACCAGTTTCGTTGGTCCTCCAACGCCGGCGTTGTTGATCATGAAGTCGAGACCGCCGGGAAGAATGCTGTCGAAGATGGCGTCGAGCTGAGCGGAGTCGGTGACATCGCATACCCACGTCTGGATGCCGTCTGGCAACGTTTCGAGCCCTCCCGAGTCGATATCGCACGTGAAGACATCGGCACCAAGCGCGTGCATGGCAACCGCCGTTGCGCGGCCCATTCCCGCGCCACCGGCGGTGATGAAGGCTCGTTTTCCGTCGAGTGAAATCTGCATGGGGTTACTCCTGAATCTTGCGGTGTTGACTCCACGAAAGGAAGGTCTCGCGATCCCATGTGTTGATCACCAGGTCCCGTGGTGCCCAACCCCGTTGCGCGGTGAGCACGCCGTATTCCATCCGACCGAGTTCGGAGGTGTGGTGGCTATCGGTGTTGATCACGAGCTTCACCTCTCGATCCACGGCTTTGCGCACGACATCTGAGGCTGCGTCGAGCCGCTGGAGTGCTCCGTTGATCTCGAGTGCGACGTCGTACTCCGCCAGCGCGTCGAGCACGGCGTCGTAGTCGATCTCGATACCCGGTCGACGACCGATGTACCGACCGGTCAAGTGTCCAATCGAGTTGACGGTCGGGTCGGCGATCGCTGCGATCAGTCGGTCCGTCTGCTGCGGAATCGTCTGATCGAAGTGTGAGTGCACCGACGCAACCGTGTAGTCGAACAGTGCACGAAAGTCGGGGTCGTAGTCGAGCCCGCCATCGGCTCCGATGTTCAGCTCGCACCCCCACAGGACCGCCATGCGGGGATAGTTGGCGGCGACCTCGGTGATGTGGTCGCGGTGTTCGAGCATCTCTTCAGCGGTCGAGCCGTTGATAGCTAGATCCACGCCATGGTCGGTGATCGCCAAGTACTCATACCCCTGTGCGGCGGCCTCGGCGACCATATCGGACACCGAACTGCGGCCATCGCCTGAACGGTCGGTGTGATAATGCAGGTCACCGTTGATGTCCGTGCGCTCTACGAGTCGAGGCAGACCATCGCCGCCAGCGGCCTCGACCTCGCCGGTCGATTCTCGCATCGGAGCTGGCACGAATTCCATGCCGAGCGCCTCATAGATCTCTTCTTCGGTTCTGCTGGCAAGGATCGGCCTGTCGGACGGTTCGAGATCTTCGTCGCTCGCGTCCATGAGGCCGTACTCGTTGAGCAGCATCTTCTTGTCGATTGCGCGTTGGCGAAGGGCGATGTTGTGCGCTTTGGAACCCGTGAAGTAGAGCGTGGCAGCGCCAAATTGATTGGGGGCAACGACCCGAACGTCGACCTGAAGGCCGGACGCGGTGAGGAACGACGTCTTGGTCGCCCCGTTCACGACCAGGTCCGCGACCTCGTGGTGCCCGACTACGAACGCCATGACCGCCGCAGGGTCGTCTGACGACACCGTGATGTCGATGTCGCCGATGGTTTCGGACATCCTCCGCAGGCTTCCGCAGAATTGTGCATCGACAGTTTCTGGATGGGCGCGAAGGTCGTCGACGAGGCGGTCGGCGAGGGGGAGCGCATCGGCGATTGGTGTGCGACGGTCCTTTCCGGTCAGTCCGAGTCGTTCGATGGCTTTGCTGATCTTGGCTTCGCTCGTTGCTCCGAGGCCGGGGAGGTCGCGCAACTTCTCGTCAGCGATTGCCTGTTTCAGTTGTTCGACGTTCTCCACGCCAAGTTCTGACCGAACGAGTATGAGCGTCTTGGGCCCCAGGCCTGGGATCCGACTCAGCTCGACGAAGTCCGGTGGAAATTGTTCGCGGAGTGTCTCGAGCTTCTGGACCTTGCCGGTCTCGGCGAGCTCGATGATCTTGCTCGCTGTCGCCTTTCCCACTCCATCGATACTGACGAGCTCCTTCATGGAGAGCGAAGTGATGTCTCGCCCGTCGGCTTCAAGTCCGAGGCCAGCATTTTCGTATGCACGGACCTTGAACGACTGTTTGCTGCCTTCAGCGAGCGCGGTCAAGGTCACGAGTTCGCTGAGCATCGCCAACACATCTCGGGTCGTGGTCATGACGTGATGGTACGCGGGCGTCCTACGCTCTCTGCACATGAACAACATCGAGGAACTGCTCATCTCAACCGATGGTTTGGGCCTGGCGGCAGCGGTGCGGCAAGGCGACGTCAGCGCAAGCGAGCTCCTCGAGGCGTCGATCGAACGCATCGAACGCATCGACCCGAAAGTCAACGCGGTCGTCTCAAGGATGTTCCAACAGGCACGAACAGGGCTTTCCGGACTCCCAGATGGACCCTTCGCCGGTGTCCCGTTTCTACTCAAAGATCTGAACTGTGACGTCAAGGGTGTACCCACGAGCAGGGGCAATCGTGTGTTTAACACCACGTTCGCGAAACACGACAACAACTTGGTCGAGCGCTTCAAGCAATCAGGTGTTTCCGTGGCCGGCAAGACCAATACACCGGAATTCGGACTACAGGCCATCACGGAACCCGAGCTGTTCGGCCCCTGCCGCAATCCGTGGAACACCGACAGAACGCCGGGAGGCTCGAGTGGTGGCTCGGCCGCCGCAGTCGCGGCCCGAATGGTTCCCCTCGCCGCGGCCGGCGACGGCGGCGGGTCGATCCGCATCCCAGCGTCCTACTGCGGGCTCTTCGGGTTGAAGCCGAGCAGGGGTCGGATGCCCCTTGGGCCAGACGTTGCGGAGGCATGGTTCGGCGCTGCGCAGCCGCTAGTGATCTCCCGGTCGGTGCGAGACACCGCGGCGATGCTCGACGCGATCCATGGCATGGATATTGGTGCGCCGTACGACGCGCCACCAGTGACCGAGCCGTACCTCGACGTGAGTCAGCGCGATCCCAACCCACTGCGAATAGCGCTCAGCACCTCGTCTCCGATCGGAACAGCGGTTGATCCGGAGAATCGGGCAGCCGCCGAGGACACCGCGAGACTCCTCGAATCGATGGGTCACGAGCTCGTCGAGATGGATGCTCCCGTAGACGCACACGAGCTTGCGAGGGCGTACACCACGATGTACTTCGGCGACGTTGCAGCCACTGTTGCCGACGTGGAGCAGCTTCTCGGCCGTCGGGCCAGGATCGGTGACGCAGAGCTGGGCACCCTGTCGCTCGCCGCGATCGGCCGCACGATTTCAGCGGGCGATTTTGCGCAAGCGCTCAAGTCCTGGGGGAGGGCCGGTCGCGAGATGGGACGCTTCTTCGAAGAGGTCGATCTGTATTTGACACCGACGACAGCGATGCCATCAGCTCAAGTTGGCGAGCTTCGCCCATCGGTGAGGGAAGAGAAACAGATGAGGGCTGCGCTGAAGCTGCGGGCATGGAGAGCCGTCCTCAAAACCGGGTTCATCGACAGCATCGTTGAGGACAATCTCTCGAGGACGCCGTTCACCCAACTCGCGAATGTCGCTGGCCTGCCGGCGATGTCTGTGCCGTTGCACTCACATGCCGATGGCATGCCCTGCGGTTCCCACTTCATTGCGCCCTACGGTCGCGAAGACCGCCTCCTCGCTGTTGCAGGTCAGCTCGAACGGGCCGCTCCGTGGTTTGATCGCGTGGCAGCGATCTAGTCAGCCTCCACCGATATCGACGCTGTATCCCTCATAGACGAGGTCGGCGCCCTTCTGACGATGGAGAGCAAGGGCCACGAGCGCGTCGAGGACGGTCGAACGCGTGTGCTCGGGGGACTCGGATTCCTTTACCGACAAGATGGCGGCCGCCACCTGGGTCACGAGTCCCGGGTGTTCGTCGCGGACGCGTTCGATCTTTCTGGCCAAGCGCGGCGCGACCTGGGTGAGCTCGGCAAGCAACCCGGTTTCGCCCTCGACCTCGTCGACGTGCTGGTCGAGCGCAATTCGGAGGTCTTCGAGCTCGTGGATGAGATTATCTCGCCAGCCTTGCTTGGCGCTTGGTGCCGCTGCTGCACGCTCCACACTGGAAACGGCCGACTTCAACCGAACTCTTCGTTCTGACGCGGCTCGGAGGGCCTCGGTTGTTGGATCGTCTGGGTTCACTACTGTCACCTCATTCGTCGACGCTTCGAGCCAGTTCTGCCCGAGTTCTCCTATAATTGTGCGCCTGATGCGCTCAGAAGGCCAGCTCAGAGCGCGTTCGGGCCTAACGAAAGCGTGAAACGCTGTCGACAGGTGCTGTATGAAAACCGTTCTCGTTGGTG
>CAXMRH010000099.1:0-4588 GCA_964196045.1 uncultured Chthoniobacterales bacterium
ACCGCCTTCGCATCGATGGTGGCCGACATCACGAGGAGACGAAGGTCTGGCCGTATCGATTCTCGAACCTCGAGCGCGAGCGCCAACCCGAGGTCGGCGTGAATCGATCGTTCATGGAATTCGTCGAACAACACTGCGGACACGCCCGGTAGCGAGGGATCCCGCTGAATTCGGCGCGTAAGAATTCCCTCGGTGATCACCTCGATCCGCGTCCGTGGTCCGATTCGACTGTCGTCCCTCGTGCGCCATCCAACGGTGTCGCCGACCGACTCGCCCAACAACTGCGCCATTCGTCGTGCCACGGCACGGGCGGCGACCCGCCGCGGCTCCAGTACCAGGAGGGTCCCAGTCATCCACGCCTCACCCAGCAACCGAATGGGAACAACAGTCGTTTTGCCAGCTCCAGGCTCCGCCGTGAGGACCGCCATACCATGCTCGACGAGCGCGCCACGGACCTCGTCGATGACCTCTTCGATCGGCAAACCTGTATCGCGCACACTCAAGTATGGGGTGCCTAGGGTTTCCTCGTGTCTCCGACGTCCATGACCCAGTTGCGTTCTCGAGTGCTCGATCACATCGAAGTCATCTGGGGGTCACGAGACGAGGACGTCGCATCGCGCTTCATCGAGGCGATAGGTATTGGAACTGGAGCGCTTCCCGACATGCAGTCTCGGTGGTCCGAGTCGGACGTCGCACTCATCACGTACGGCGACTCGATCATTTCGGGTGAGAAGGCCCCGCTCCAGGCGCTCACGGAACTCGTGGAGGGTGATCTTCGAGACGCAATCAGCATTGTGCACGTGCTGCCCTTCAGCCCGTATAGCTCCGATCGCGGGTTCTCGGTCATCGACTATTTCGCCGTGGATCCGAATCTCGGCACCTGGGAGGACATGGAGAAACTCGGCAGCTCCGTGAGCCTGATGTTCGATCTGGTCCTCAACCATTGCTCGGCGAAGTCTGCGTGGTTCCAGCAATTCCTGGCCTGCGAGGCACCGGGTGACACGTTCGTCAAGACCGGCAACCCGACCTGGGATCTAGCCGACGTGGTGCGCCCTCGCTCCACCCCGCTCCTCACGCCCGTCGAAACAGCCTCGGGTGAACAGCACGTATGGACTACGTTCAGCGGCGATCAGGTCGACCTGGACTGGAGCAACCCCGAACTCGTTGCGGAGATGTTTCGGATCATCGACCTATACATCTCCAAAGGTGCCCGACTGCTCCGCCTCGATGCCGTTGCCTATATCTGGAAGGTCCCCGGGACCACAAGTATCCACCTGCCCGAGACGCACGAGATGGTCAAACTTCTCCACACGTTGCTCGCAGTGCGCGCTCCCGAGGTTTCGATCATCACGGAGACCAACGTGCCGGATCGAGAGAATCGCACCTACTTCGGCGAAAGCGACGAGGCTCACCTCATCTACAACTTCACCCTGCCGCCGCTTGCCATCGACGGCGTTCTCAACGGGCGAGCCGACCGGCTCGTGGAATGGATGGCCATGGCACCGGCGCCTCCTCCAGGCACCACGCTGTTCAACTTCCTGGCCTCACATGACGGCATTGGCGTTCGACCGGCTGAAGGGTTTCTCGATAACGACGAAATCGCCGCCCTCGTCGAACTGACACATTCACGAGGCGGAGTGCATGGCACGTACGACCGGCAAGGCGTCCCTCTCCCCTACGAGCTGAACGTGTCTTTCCCCGATCTCTTCGGCGGCGCAGATGATTCGCACATGGTCGATCGAATTCTTCTTCTCCATACGATCGTTCTTGCCCTTGCGGGCGTCCCAGCCATCTATATCAACTCGCTGATGGCGACGACGAACGACCTCGACACCTATGAGTCTGATGGCGTCCGCCGGTCGATCAACCGTGGCCGCGTCGATCTCTCCGACGTGCCAAACCCCAATAATGGGACCTGGCAAGGTCGCATCTTCGGCGGGCTGATCGAACGAGCGGTCTTGCGCAGGACCCACGCAGCGTTCCACCCCGATGGCGCTCAAATGCTTCGAGACCTCGATGGTGTTCTGGCCATAGATCGCACCTCCCCGGACGGAATGGAGACGATCACGGTGTTGTGCAACCTGACCGACCAGGTTCGCGCGATCTCCGTCGAGGGCGTTTGGCATGAGCTCCGCACCGAGACCTCTGGTGCCGACACCATCGAACTCGCTCCGTACGCGTCTGCGTGGCTGAGCACGTGATCGCGAGCGGAGCGAACGGCGATGTCGGGCGGGACCCAACGTGTGAGGGGAGCGAAGCCCCCCTTAACCTGACCGGCGATGTTTCAGGCGCCATGCGCATGAAACTCGGTTAGTGAGCGGAGCGAACGGCGATGTCGGGCGGGAGTCCCGACGTGTCAGAGTCCGGCCTGCGAGGCTGTCGCATGGCCGCTCACGATCACGAACCACGAATCGCCGTTTATCTCGACTACGAAAACTTGGCGATCGGTGCAAAGGACAACCTCGGTCGGGCATTCGATTTCGGACCTGTCGCCGATGCGTTGGCCGAACGCGGCCGCGTGATCACACGTAAGGCCTACGCCGACTGGTCGTATTTCGACAGCGACCGTCGGATGCTCACCCGCCATCAAGTCGAGTTGATCGACATTCCACAGAAGATGGGCGGCAGTCGCAAGAACGCAGCGGACATCAAGATGGCCATCGATGCAATCGAGCTCGCACTCGAGCGGGAGTACATCACGACCTTTGTGATCTGCACAGGCGACAGCGACCTGAGCCCGCTCGTGCAGAAGCTGCGCGAGCTCGATCGCCAGGTGATCGGCGTCGGAGTACGGCAGTCCACGTCGAAACTCCTGCCACCGGCATGCGACGAGTTCATGTTCTACGACAACCTGATCTCCGACGCGGACGAACCCGAACCCGCTCGAGGCAGCGACTCCGACACCGTCGCGAAGCCCAGCGGCGACATCGGTCTCGTGACGTCGACACTCGCTGGCCTGTCCGCAAACTCGGGCACCGTCCGTTCATCGACCCTCAAACGCGCCCTTCTGCGAAAAGACCCGACGTTCTCCGAGGCCGAGCTTGGTTTCCGTAACTTTGGCTCCCTACTGGCCAGCCTCGCCGACCAAGGACTCGTCGAACTGATTGGCTCGGGAGACCCGGAGGTTTCCCTGAGCGGCAGCAGCGGCGATGATGCCGACCAACTGCTCGCCGCCCTCGTCGAAGCCGACGGTCCGATCCCGCTCACGGGATTGAAGACGGCGCTCCGCAAGCGTGACCCTGACTTCTCGGAGCGAAACCTCGGTTATCGCAACTTCGGAAGTTTCGTCACGGCGGCCGAGGCTCGCGGCATCATCAAGATCACGGGCAAGTCGGACGGCCGCATGGTGTCCGCACCCGCGAAACGGCGTAAACGCTGAGCAACACCAGCCACCCGTTGCGCTCGTTCAAGGAGCGCAACGTCCGCATCTTCTTCGGTGGTATAGCCATCAGCAATGCCGGCAAATGGGCCCAGCTGACCACGGTCATCTTGCTGGTTCGATCCCTCGGTGGAGAAGGGCTCGAACTCGGAATCATCACTGCGTGCCAGTTCTTGCCCCTCCTGCTGCTTGGCCTCTATGCGGGTGCCGTAGCCGAACGGGTCGACCGCCATCGAACCACCATGCAGTTACAAGCAGCCATGGGAGTCCACGCCCTCGTTCTCGCTCTGATCGACTTCCTCGACCTCGAGTCGATTCCCGTTCTTTATGGGATGACGTTGTTGTTGGGCATGCTCGCCGCCTTCGAGAACCCGACCCGCCGCACCATGATCACCGAGCTCGTCCCGAGCGATCAGCTGGCCAACGTGTTGTCGCTCAGTACATCGGTGATGACCGGTTCTCGCATATTCGGCCCGGCGCTCGGAGCGATCGTCGCTGGATTGCTGGGAACGGGTTGGGTCTTCTTGCTCAACGGAGTGACGTTCCTCTTCTTCCTCTTCGCAATGCAGTCGATGGATCGTTCGCGGTTCCACGTGCTCGAGCGAGCAAAGAAGTCGGCTCGCCCGATTCGTGACGGACTCGTCGAGGTGTGGAGTGATCCGGTGCTTCGTATCACGATCGTCTCCTTCGCTCTCGTGTCCACATTCTCGTTCAACATGAGCGTGCAAATGCCCTTGTTGATCACCGAGCGACTGGGCGAGGAAGACTCGCTTTTCGGCTACTTGCTCTCTGCGTTGAGCATCGGCAACGTGATCGGCTCCCTTCTTGTAGCCCGCCTTGTCGTGGTGTCGCACCGGTACATGTACGCGAGTGGCGCCCTTCTCGCGATCTCCATGGTTGCGTTCTCCTTCGCGACTTCGACGATCGTGGCGTTCATCCTCGTCGTGCCGATGGGTATTGGGCTCACGTCATTTCTCAACTCGTCCAACGTCATTGTTCAGCAGCGGACTCGGCCAGAGATCCGAAGCCGTGTAATCGCCTTGCTCAGCGTGATCTTCCTCGGAAGCACCCCGATCGGTGGGCCGATCACCGGAGTGATCGGCGATGTCTACGGCGCTGTTTGGGCGAACCTCTATGGAGGGCTCGTCGCTGGCGCCGTGTCGGTCCTAGCGGTGTTGGCGCTCAAGCGAACCACGGGTTCGTTCAGCC
>CAXMRH010000100.1:0-5236 GCA_964196045.1 uncultured Chthoniobacterales bacterium
TGACGCAAGCTAGAGAGGCGGCTCGTAGGCATGATCACGGTCGATCGTCGCACCCTCGGTGAGGACGCAGAACCGAGTCTCGGTCCTTCCCTCGGGCCCCCGCTCTGGGCTGATCGGGTTCATCACGAACCACTCGAGATAGTTGTCGTAGGCATCACGATCGGCAAAGTGCAGTTCGACCACTCGATAGAAGGGCTCGCGCAAGTTGGTCGACGGGGCACCAGCGAGTGTGGACGGAATCGGCCGAATGACGTGATTGGTCACCAGTCGGTCGAGATACGGGTTCGACAACAGGTCTGGGTAGTGGACTTCGGCTAGCCAGTTTTCGTACTCTGCGACGCTGACTCCTTCGACGATGTCGTACCCGATTAGCGCCCGCACTCCACGGTCGTCAGCAGGACCGTCAGCCATGTCGATGTCCTCTTCGTTCACAGACCTGACCATACCTCAGGTGAGCGGGCCACGGAGCAGGCGCAGCGCGCCCAGAAACTCTTCTCGGTCGACAACAGCGAAAGCCTCTGCAACTCCAGCATTCGTTTCTTCCTCGATCGACTTCCGCAGCTCGAGTCCCGTCTTCGTGACAGCGCCGTCGACGGCCAGACCCCGTTTGACCATCGATGCAGTTGGCTCACTCGAACCCTGCGTCTTCGATCCGGCCCATGCGCTCGTGAGCACCTCGATCTCACCAGGTGCCAGTCCATGCGCTCGCCACGCGCGCACGTGCGCTTCATTGCGCAACAGACGTAGTGCCGCGAGCCTTTGATACAACAGCTGAAAGCAGTCCTCCGCCTCAGGCGCGACCAAGGCCGCCGCCAGCAACATCTCTGGCTCGGGACACGCCTCCAGAACCTGACGGGTGAGAGGCAGCATCGACTCGACCACCTTGAAGTGGCTCTCCCAATGCGCGCGAGCAGAGTCCGAGATCGCCCTGCCGAATGCAGCAAGGAGACCGGGGAGCTGATCGGTCGAACGAAGTCGCTCACCTGCTCGTTCGACAAACCCACCATCGACAAGCTCGTCGAAATAGTCGGACACCTGACTATCGGATGCGTACACATACCGTCGCCGTATGAAGTCTTCGCCGATATCGGGATACATGAACTGCACCAAGTTGATTGTGCGGCTGAACGCCCCGGCCGTGAGGACAGCGAGATCGGGCAGTTCGCCCCGCGCATGTTGATCTCGCAGCTTGTCGGCGACCGCCCAGACGAGTCGGTCGGTTTGTGGGGCGATCTGTGCGGTCATGGAGTCTCAGCCTTTCGTGAACAAGCGCATGATCACGGGCTGGCAGAACCAATACGCCCCGCCGTGTTCGACAGCATTGGCGTGAAAAAGCTCGTCAACTTCATCCTTCACTGCGTCAAACGCAGCCTGGCGCTCGGGGTCGATGTCGGCCATGTCCTTCTCGAGTTCGGCAAGATCACCGTATGAATAGCTCGTCGTATAACGAACTTCGTCCCGCTCGATCATCGTCGCCGGCAGGTCATTGTCGAGCGCAGCCTGTGCGGCGGCTCGCACGTCGGTCTCGTCATTAATCAATTTGAGCGTCTCGTGACCCAGACCCTCCGCGATCGGTTCGAGCACGGCGAGGGTTCCGCCAGTTCGTAGGACGCGCTCGGCTTCGGACAGGGCAACCGGGATGTCTTCATGCGGTACGTGATGAAGCGAATACGAGAACACGACCAGGTCTGCACATGCGTCATCGAGTGGTAGATCCTGACCCACACCGACGACATACGCCTCGTGGTGTTCTGGATCGGCTTCGAGCGCTTGTGCCATCATCGCTGCTCCGCATTCGACACCGATCGGGTCGGCGCCCTGTTCACGGAGGAACCGGACCAGTCCACCTGCGCCAGCACCAACATCGACAGCTCGCGTTCCGGCCAGCGCAACGTGTTCGGCGAGCACGGCATGATCGGTTGGCAGATTCCAGAGCGGCGTAGTCATCGACATCACCAAATCACAAAACCGAAGCTAACGCGTCTTCCACGGCACCCACATAGCCGCCACCGAACTTGATCGCGTGCACCGTGAGCGGGGCAAGCTGGTGCAGCCGGACCCTCTGTTCCCACCCGCCAGCCAAGGGAAACACCTCGTCGTAGGCCCGAAAGGCCTCCTCACCGAAGCCTCCGAACAGCCGCATCATTGCCAGGTCGAACTCACGATGCCCACCGTGCGCAGCGGGGTCGATGAGCCAGCTGCGGCCGTCCGCATCGATCATGCGATTGCCCGCCCAAAGATCGCCATGAAGGCGAGCTGGTTTCTCGGCAGGACCGCCGAGCTCGTCCAACTGATCGGCCACTTCGTCCAGCGCCGAACAGACATCATGTGGCAACGCGCCTCGGTCGGCAGCGAGCCTCGCCAGCGGACGAAGCCGCCGCTCTGCGAAGAACTCGACCCACGTGTCGCACGGATCGTTTGGCAGCGCCTGGGAACCCGTCGTGCGGCCATCGGAGCGACCGAAGCACGGCGCCCCCGATTGATGGAGCGCCGCAAGGTTACGGCCGAACGTATCCTCGTCTCCGGTTCGTTGAGCGTTGCGCTCGATCCACGAGAGCGCCAAGAACGCCGGCGCAGAATCCGAGACAGCGAGCACCTCGGGAAGCGGCAAGGCGCCGGCAGCCGCCAGCCACACAAGGTCGTCGGCCTCTCGACTGAAGAACCCATCTGGTGGAGACACATGGGTCTTCGCGAAGACGAGGCACCCGTCGCTCAGCTCCACGGCGAACGCCTCAGCCATGTCGCCACCGGACAGCGAACGCGCGGAACGAACGCCCGTCCCGAGCGCACGTTCGAGCCGCAACGAGACCTCTGCGTTCAGGCCGTCCAACGCTCAATACCGCCGGCGCCGTACCCCTTGATGATGATCGCCCGGTTGGGTGTGATCGCCATGAAGCCGACGCCGGGCGAGTCTTCCGGCCCGCCGGGAGCGAAACCGTTGAGGTCGTAATCGAACACATCATCCCAGAGGCGTTTCTTCGTCTCCAGGTCCTCGAACATCTCGCTCTGCCCCCAGAGCTCGACACCGTCGCCCGACTGGTTCACCTGCCAATGCATGGCCACGTTCGGGTTCACGGCGGTGTTTTTCGCCTTGACCGACTGGTCGAACGTCATGACCCAACAGGTGTCACCCTCCCAACACGGATGCACGGGAACCACATCGGGTTCGTTGTCGGCACCCACCGAGGCCAAGTGGGCCCACGGGCTGAGCCCGGCAGCGAACGTCTTCACGTCAGAAAGCGAAATGCTCGTCATGTTTCGACCCTACCGAGTGGATAATGTCTGCGCGACCGTCAACCTAGCGACCCTCCCTCGCGGCAGCCCGAGCGAGGAATATCGTTGGCCATGTGGTCAGCGACGCGCCTCCTCTCTCTCCAGACAGACCTTCCACCGGTAGCCTGGTGATCGTTGATCAGTCGACCGGACTTCGGGTCATGCTCGGACTCGTGATCGCGGGAGCGCTGCTCTTCGGAGCGTTCGTGGCCGCACTCGCTGGCGCAGTCTTCTTCACGATCATCCTCTTCCTCATCACGCTCGCCGTGAGCGGGTTCGTCATTCCGCGCGCCCTCGAAGCACGTGCCTGGCATGCAGCTGAGCTACACCTTCCACAATCCCCGCTCAGCCTTGGCTCGGTTACTGCTGCGGAATTTGTCCGACGGTCGAAGAAGTCCACAAAGTTCGGTCATCCCGCGCAGGTGCACACCCAGTTGCGTTGCGTCGAGTCAGTCACCTACACGGTGGGGACCGACACCCGAACCGACACAGAATCCATGTTCGAAAAGCGTCGAACGGTAGACGGCGGATTCACGGCGGGAACGTTCACCGCGACCCTGCCGATCCAAATCCCCGTGGAACGAGGCGCTCCAACCATGGACCTTGGACACAACGAGATCACGTGGGAATTCGAAATCAAAGGCTCCGGGAGAACTCTTCCCAAGCGCAGGATCACGTTCACGCTCACCGTGCAGCCAGTGCTCGCCGTTCCCGAGTCCCTTCCTCAAGACGCGCAGGACGCCTGATGGGCACCGACCCCAACCTCACCGTTTCACTCGACCACGACATCGCCGAGCTCGGGGCGACGTTCAGGGGCTCGGTCAGCCGAGCACCGGTCGACGGCCAGACCAACGATCAAACACTCGGCAAGGTACGCGCAGTTCGGATCGCTCTCAACTACGCCACTTCAGGGCGAGGTGACGTCGACAGCAAGAGTTATGCGATGGTCGAGTTCCCCGTTGACGAGTACGGGCTCGTCTCCGCCGAGTTTGCTCTCACTGTCCCTGCGGACAGCCCGATCTCCTACGACGGCGGCCTGATCCGTGTCGGGTGGTTCATCGAAGCTCGAACGGATCGGCAACTCGCCACCGATGACAAGCTCTCGATCGACGTATTGGTCATCCCACACAATGGCTCGGGCTACTACGACCGACCGCACCCTATCCATGCCTAGTTTCGTCGACCGATATCGCATGGCGGGCCTCGAACGGAATCCCTTCGCGGCGCCGCAGACGACCGATCAGCCATCGGCCTCGTTCGTTTCGCGAGGCCTGCCCGACCCCCCACCTCCTGGCGCTATGGCACTCGTGCAGGTGATTGGACGCAGCGGCTACGGAAAGACAACACACGTTCAGCACTGGCGAGCGCAAACACCGGGTCCATACCACTACATCCCCCGTTGCCCCTCCGTCGAACGCTGGAACGAACCACCGATTGCCGACATCGTCTACGGCGACGAGATCGACCGCATGCCGGCGACTGTTCGCAGACGATGGTTCCACCAGCTTGCCGAGGCAGAGAGCACTGTCGTGATCGGAACCCACCTCGACCTCACACGGGTTGCCGCTCGAGCCGGCCTCAAGGTGGTCACCCATCGCCTCGTAGCTGCGGACCGGATCGTCCTCGAGGAAATGATCGACCTACGACTCGACTCGGTGGCACTTCCCGACCTACCCACCCCGCGATTCACTACGGACGAGCTGGACCTCGTGTGGACAGAATCCGCTGGCGTTCCCGCGGAGGCCGACGTGATCTGTCATCGCCTGCTCGCCGAACGAGTGTGGTGACAGCTCACGACCTACGACTCACCCAAACGACGCTCGACAATCGTTCAATCTCGCGCATACCGCCGCTGAGAGTAGGCGAGAATTCTTGTCGAACTGCGGGTTAGCCCGAGTCGAACGGAGGACTACTTGCCACCGTCCGGATATGCAGTACAGTTCCACAAAGCGGAACGGTTCCA
>CAXMRH010000101.1:0-12134 GCA_964196045.1 uncultured Chthoniobacterales bacterium
CAGGCGAACATGGTTGCAATCGCGAGAGAACTTGTCCAAGAAGCCCGGCGGGCTGGCCTGCCGGACAGCAAGATCCGTCAACTCCTAGAGGCACAGCTGTGACTAAACAACAACAGACCCAACAAGACCATCGAACCGCACGGATCACGATCGCAGGCGTGATGCCCGTTCTTGCCCTCAGCGCGGGGTTGATCCCCTTCCTGTTCGTCCGCGACTCGCTCCCCGATCGACTTGCTTCACATTTCGACGGCTCGGGCGTCCCCGACGGCTCGATGACCGTTGCCTGGTTCTTGACGACAACCTGAGCCCTTCTTGGGGTTGGGGTTGCGGTCTGGGTCGCGATGGGGCTGATTCGACGCCCGCTACAGCCTGGCGTTCCAGCGATTCTGGCCTTCCTCGGTGGGTTCCTCGCCGGGCTCGGAGCGGGGATGCTCGCCGGCGGCGTGCTGTCACAACAAGGAAACGTCAGTTGGGAGGACGCCTCGTCACCGTGGCCGACCATTCTTGCGTCACTGGTTCTTGCGACAACTCTCGGGGCCTGGGCGGCTCGGGTGGCAACTCGGCTTCCAACATCGGACGCCAGATCGTCAGTCGCTGGAAGCGCCCCCGTCATGTCGCTCGAACCCGGCGAGCACGCGGTGTGGCGGACCGTCCTACACAACTCCTGGCTCACCGCAGGCGGAATCGCAGTAGTCGTTGCTGGGGTGGTCATTGCCGCCGCAACGATGTGGTGGATTGCGCTGCCAGCAGGGCTTTCTGGGCTGGCTATGCTCTCGTTCGGGCGCCTCGAAGTCCGCGCAGATCGTTCGGGCCTGCACGTTGCCTACGGCCCACTGCGTTGGCCGTCTACAACGGTCGCCATCGATCGAATCGACAAGGCGACAGTGATCGACGTGCGACCGATGGAATGGGGTGGATGGGGATACCGCGGGAGCTTGAAGCTCATGAACCAAGCCGCGGTTGTTCATCGTGCTGGTCCTGGTGTGCGTCTCGACCTCGACGACGGCAAGGTGTTCGTAGTGACCGTGGATGATCCGGAAACGCCTGCCGGACTGGTGAACGCTGAGGTCAGCCGGCTCGCGGTCTAGACAGGCAGTTCGATGTGTACTGCACCACCGGGGCCCGGGTCCGCCCAGATTCGACCGTGGAGCGCTTCGATGATTCCCTTTGAGACGGCAAGTCCGAGCCCTGCGCCACCATGGGCACGTTCGCGGGCCTCGTCGTGGCGTCGGAAGGGTTGAAAGGCTTCGCTGACAAAGTCGGCAGGGAACCCTTCACCGGCGTCGAGCACGGAGATCCGCCGAATTGAGCCATCGACGTCGATGCATACCACCTCGCCGCTGGGCGAATGGCGGATTGCATTGCCCACGAGATTCGACAACACCCGGTGCAACTGTGACGGGTCGGCGACCACGGATACCTGTTCTGGGCCGGTGACCATCACCTTGACCGATTTCTCCGCGGCGATCGGAATCATACATTCGGCCACATCGTGGACCGTGGCCATGGCGTCGATGGGGCCAGGCGTCAGCTCTAGCCGACCGGCTTCGAGTTTACCGATCGTGAAGAGGTCGGCAATCAGCGTCTCCACTGCTGCGATGTCCGACGCGATGGTGCGGAGGTAGCGGTCTGTGTCGGGGGCAACGCCGTCGAGCAGGGCCTCCGTCGCCAACCGCATCGAGGTTAATGGAGTGCGGGCGTCATGGCTCAGTGAGGCCATGGTGATCGATCGCTCTCTCTCGGCCTCATCTCGTGCTGCCCGAGAGGTGGCGATCTGTTCGATCATCGAGTCGATCGCGCTGGCAAGGTCACCCACCTCGTCCATTCGCTCGAGTTCTGCTCTGGCCCCGAGGTCGCCGGCTCCAACTCTCTTCGCGACCTCAGTCAGCGCGGCGAGGTCATCTGTCAGCGGTCGGGCCAGCGTGTGCATCACTCCAATGCCGAGAACCGTGGCGAAGGCCAGAAGAATTAGCAGGAACTGTAAATCGTGTTCGCTGAGGAACATCGACTGGGACCCTGCGCTTAGCGCCACCGCGACGACCACGGGGCCGGAAATCGCAGCCACGAGCATCCGACGAGTAAGTGAGCGTGGAGCAAAAAGTCGTAGAAGGACAGCGATGGTGATCGAGACTGCAGCGATCGAGACGAGCAGAGCGATCAGCCGAGTGCGCTCGGACGAGGTGGGGACCATCACCACCTCGGTAGCGACCGTGGCTGCGATACCTGCGAGCGTGGCAAGCACCGCCAGTGCGATGATCAGTTGCGGCCACCGTCTCATGGGTCGAACCGGTAACCGACGCCGAACACGGTCACGAAGTGTTGCGGCTTCGATGGGTCGGTCTCGAGTCGGCCCCGCAACCTGCGAACATGGACCGTGACGGTCGAAGGGTCCTGCCATTCGGTGGAGGAACTCCACACTTTCTGCAGTAAGTCCTCACGCGTCAGCGCCTCGCCGGGGTGAGCCAGGAAACAATTGAGGAGCTCAAATTCCTTGCGCGGGAGCTCGAGCGCCTCGCCGTTCTTGATGACTACCCAACGTGCGGGGTCTACCGAGATGTCCCCGAATTCGGTCAACATGGCCGTTGCTGCACTCGTTTCGTTCGTCCTCCGCAGAACGGATCGGACACGGGCAACAACTTCACGAGCGGAGAATGGCTTCACTACGTAGTCGTCGGCGCCAGCTTCCAGCCCACGCACGCGATCGGCCTCGTCTCCGCGCGCGGTGAGAAGAATCACTGGGAGGGCCGAGGTTCCTCGTATGAATCGGAGAACGTCCAAACCATTACGTTTGGGCAGCATCAGGTCGAGGAGAACCAGGTCTGGTTGTTGCTCCGTCACTGCTGCGACGGCGGCATCGCCATCACCAGCCTCGACAACCTCGAAGCCATCCGACGACAGGTATTGCGACAGGACCTCTCGTACCATTGGCTCATCGTCCACAACAAGAATCTTTGACACAGCCTTCACGGTAGATGGCAACACGCTCTCAACCCAGTGACTTCCCTTGTGTTCGCAACCTTGTAAGAACTCCGTTGGGGACAACACCCGCCATCCTCGCGCGTTATCGCGTGTTTTCGATTGGTTTGTTGATCGCCCGCTTCTAGACTCAATCTTCGGACTGATGCCGCCCCAATCCGCGGCCATTTGCAGGAGTCGGACATGACCACGTTTTCACTAAAAGGCGCAGACATCGAGAGTTCATGGCATGTCGTCGACGCTGAGGGCCTCGTCCTCGGACGCCTCGCGACCGAGGTCGCCATCCGTCTCCGAGGAAAGCACAAGCCGACCTACACACCGAACCTCGACATGGGTGACCACGTAATCATCATCAATGCCGACAAGGTCGTGCTCACCGCTGGCAAGGCCAACCGCAAGATGGTCTCCAGCCACACCGGGTATCCCGGTGGTCTAAAGGAGAGCACCTATGCCGAGGCAATGGCGAAGGACTCCGCTGAGGCTGTTCGTCGTTCCGTACGCGGGATGGTCCCAAAGACCCGTCTCGGTCGTCAGCAACTCACGAAGCTCAAGGTCTACGCAGGCCCCGAGCACCCACATGTGGCGCAGAATCCGCAGCCACTCGTCATCGAACACGCGAAGAGCCGGGCCTAGGCCCGAGCCGAAGGAACAGACCAATGGCAACCACCACTCCCATCCAGACCACCGGTCGACGTAAGCGTGCAGTCGCACGCGTTCGTCTTCTTCCCGGCGACGGAACCATGACCGTGAACGGTCGTACTCTCGAGGACTACTTCCCGAGCGCAGTTCATCGCCAACAGCTCAGCGAGCCTTTTCGGGTCACCGAGACCGAAGAGCAGTGGGACGTCAGCGTCACCATGCACGGTGGAGGCCCAACCGGGCAGGCGGGCGCCATGCGCCTCGGTATCGCTCGTGGACTTCTCGAGATCGACCCCGAGTTCCGTGACACGCTGAAGAAGGCCGGATTCCTGACACGCGACTCTCGCAAGAAGGAATCCAAGAAGTACGGCCTCAAGAAGGCACGTAAGGCACCTCAGTACAGCAAGCGGTAGTGCTCCGCTTCGGTACGGACGGGGTTCGAGGCGAGGCATTCACTCAGCTGACCACCTCGTTTGTTCGCGCCCTTGGTGTTGCCGCGGCGCGCACGCTCGACGGCGCCACCATCATCGTCGGTCGCGATACCCGAGAATCGGGGCCTGAACTCCAACGCGCATTCGCTGAGGGTTGTGCGTCCGAAGGTGTCGTTACCCGAGATTTGGGCGTGGTACCGACTCCCGCCGTGGCTTGGCTCAGCGCAACGGACGGGCTGCCAGGTGCGATGCTCTCGGCGTCTCACAACCCGTGGCAGGACAACGGCGTCAAGCTGTTTGCTGCCGGTGGTCGAAAGCTGAGGGACGCAGAGCAAGACTTGATCCAGTCGCGGCTCGTCGCCTTGGACCAGGCGGATGCGCCGAATAGTGCTCCCGAGACCGAAACCGGGTCGATCGGTCGATACATAGACGCCGTCGTTTCTTCGATCGACGGTCGATCGTTCGAGGGAACGCGGGTTGCTCTCGACTCCGCCAACGGTTCGGCCTCAACCACGGCCAGGGAGATCTTCGAGCGGCTAGGAGCGGACGTAATTGCGCTCGCCGAGTCTCCGAACGGTCGAAACATCAACGACGGAGTGGGGTCGACCCATCCGGAATTTCTCCAAGCTGCGGTCGTCGAACACGCCGCCAACGTGGGCTTCGCTTTCGATGGTGACGCGGACCGAATCGCGGCCGTAGGTGCTGACGGCGCACTGATCGACGGTGATCGAATCCTCGCTATGGGAGCGATCGATCGGCGAGACCGGGGTGCTCTCGCCAACGACACGGTCGTGATCACCGTGATGACGAATCTCGGTTTCCGGGTTGCCATGGACCAGGCCGGTATCCATATGGTCGAGACGCCGGTCGGCGATCGGCATGTTCTCGAGGCCCTCGACGCGGGTGGATATTCGCTCGGCGGCGAGCAGTCCGGTCACGTGATTCACCGTGACCTCGCAACGACTGGCGATGGTGTTCTGACCGCTGTACAGCTGTTGGATGCGGCACTTCGTCGGGGCGTCGAGGTTGGTGCATGGGCTCGTGACGTGATGACCCGCTATCCACAGGTGCTCGAGAACATTCGAACTCCGGTCAAGATTCCCGGTCTGCTCGACCGGTTGGCAGATGCGATCGCGGCTGAAGAACAGCATCTCGGGTCGTCGGGTCGGGTTCTCGTACGGGAGTCAGGAACAGAACCGCTGGTTCGAGTGATGGTCGAAGCGGCCGATGCAGAGCAAGCCGAGGCGAGTGCCAAACGTCTCGTGGCGGAGGTTCAGCTCAACGTGACCGCAGCTCAGGCCGATTGATTCATAGAATTTGACGTGCAACGAGTTCAACGACCGTTGTCGAAAGAGAGACGACCCTCATGTGCGGAATTATTGCTGTCGTTCGGCGTCGATCTACGCGGCCGACGCCGACCACGGCAGACGTGCTCACGCTCGTCGAGGGCGCAGCATCACGCTTGTCCGGCGTTGAGCTCGATAACGCCGAAACCCCGCTCGACGGACTTGCCGGTCGTCTCGCGGAGGCCGACCGGCTGCTCCGCGGAACACCGGGTATCCGACTCCTGATCGGTGACGCAGGGGTCGTCGAATCGCTTCGCGCCGAATTGGCCCAACTGCGGACGGTTCTCGATGGTTTCGAAGCGGAGCTCGACGAGCGTGCCACCGTAGAGAGCGTCGATCTCGAAGCGGTGAATGCCAGCCTCATCCGGGTTCGAGACGGTGCATGGGCCATCGAGCGAGATCGGCTCCGCGCTGCAGGCATGGTTGTGAGCTTGGGCGGACCGGACGTGCACGGTGCAGGCATCGATGCGATGTTCTCCCTCCATCAGGCGCTATCCGCAGTCGACCGAATGGAAGTCCGAGGTCGCGACTCTGCTGGTGTGCACCTTCTCGTAAGCAACCATGGGCTCGATCTCTCTGACGTTGCAGTTCTGGCAGCCGTCGAGGCACGTGCAGAGAGTTCGCTGCTTTTCACCGATTCGGCAGTTCGCATCGTCGGTGATCGACTGAGCTTCGTGTACAAGGTCGCTGCCGAGATCGGAGAGCTCGGAGATAACACTGCGTCGCTTCGCAACAGCATTCGCACCGACAAGCTTCTTCACCAGGCACTCGACAACGACACCGCTGAGGTAGTCGTTCTCGGGCACACCCGCTGGGCGAGTGTCGGCATTGTTTCCGAGCCCAACGCGCACCCGGTCAACTCCGATCAGGTGGGCGCACAGAGCGGCCCATACTGCACCGCGGTACTAAACGGCGATGTCGACAACTACGGCGACTTGATCCGTTCCGAGGACCTGCAAATCGCCGAAGACATCACCACCGATACGAAAGTGATTCCCACGCTCACCTCGAAACACCTCGAGGAGGGCCATGGCATCACCGAAGCGTTTCGTCGGTCCGTCTCGGTGTTCGAAGGGTCGGTCGCGATCGGACTCTCGAGTGTCGAGGCACCGAACGACATTCTGCTAGCGCTTCGCGGCAGCGGGCAATCGATCTACGTCGGGCTTGCGGAGGACAGCTTCGTCGTTGCGTCCGAGCCCTACGGCGTCGTAGAAGAGACGAGTCGTTACGTCCGCATGGACGGCGAGACGCCAGCGAACCCGGACAACCCAAGCGCGAGCCGAGGACAGATCCTGCGCCTCCGGGGTGATCTGGCCGGAGACATCGCAGGCTTCGAACGGGTCGGATACGACGGAACGGTCCTGCCGGTTACCGAGGCCGACGTAGCGATCGCAGAAGTCACGACCCGTGACATCGACCGTGGAGACCACCCGCATTACCTCTTGAAGGAAATCTCCGAGTCACCCCGCTCCTTCCGGCGCACACTTCGCGGGCACCTGATCGAGCAGGACGGCCACCTCAGCGTCGTCGTTGACGAATCGACCATGCCTTCCCATGTCGCAGAAAAGCTCCGCAGCGGTCAGATCACCAACATCTACGTGATCGGCCAAGGCACAGCGGCCGTCGCCGGACAGGCGGTCGCGGAAGCCCTGATCGACGAAGTGAATGGTCACCTCAGTGTGAAGGCCATCGCGGCGACAGAACTCAGCGGGTTCGGTCTCCGAAAGGACATGTCCGACTCGCTGGTCATCGCCATCTCCCAGTCCGGGACGACGACCGACACCAATCGCACGGTCGACATCGTCAAACAACGCGGCGCTTCGGTTCTGGCGATCGTCAACCGGCGCGGCAGCGACCTGACGGACCGCGCCGAAGGGGTTCTGTACACCTCCGATGGCCGAGACGTCGAGATGAGTGTTGCGTCCACCAAGGCGTTCTACGCCCAGATCGCCGCGGGTTTCCTGATCGCGATCGTGATCGCCGATCTTGTGCTACCCGAACGCGCGGAGCCCGTCGATCGCCAGGAAGTCCTTCGAAGCCTGCGCGACCTGCCGGACAGAATGGTGGAGACCTTAGGGCGTCGTCCCGACATCGCTCGCGCTGCTTCGACCCATGCACCCTCTCGCCGATACTGGGCCTGCGTCGGCAACGGACCGAATCTGATCGCGGCGAGAGAGCTGCGGATCAAGCTGTCCGAGCTCTGCTACAAATCGATCGCTGCTGACTCGACCGAGGACAAGAAGCACATCGACCTGTCGTCGGAGCCCATGATCCTGATCTGTGCTGCAGGCCTCCACGGGTCAACCGCCGATGATGTCGGCAAGGAAGTGGAGATCTTCCGAGCCCACAAGTCCGCACCGATCGTGATCGCCAATGAGGGCGAGACCCGATTCTCCGCCGCACTCGACGTGATCTACGTGCCTGTCGTGCATCCTCGCCTTGCGTTTGTTCTCTCGACGGTCGTTGGGCACTTGTTCGGCTATGAAGCGGCACTTGCGATCGATGCCCAGGCCCAGCCCCTCCGCGAGGCGCGCGCTGCGATCGAAGGCTTGATCGAAGAGAGTCGCGGCAACCTCTCGGGCGAGGACTTCTTGTCCCGACTCGAGCCGACCCTTGCACCCGCAGCGTCGCAGTTCATGGACGGCCTTCGAGTCGGCGCCTACAACGGTCATCTCGAGGCAAGTACTGCCGTGCAGCTCGCCTCGCGGCTTCGTTTCGCCTTGGGCACCGTGCCACTCGACAGTTACCAGCTCGAGTTCGGCAAGATCGGTACGCCGAGTGTCGTCATCGAGGATCTGAACCTGTCTCTCGGCGCCGCAATCGATGAGCTCACCCGCCCAGTTGACGCGATCAAGCACCAGGCGAAGACGGTGACCGTGGGAATCTCTCGCACCGACGAGACGCTTTTGGAAGTGCCGCTCGTCTCTGCTGTACTCGAGACCGGCACGCCGCGAGACGGGCTCACCTACTCCACGATCCGGACACTGGCGAACCTCGATCCTGCGGTCGTCCGAGTTCTCGGTTGGACTCGGTATGCCATCGATGGTGCCGCGGACGATGCAGGAACGATCTCGGTAATCGATCGAGGTGGTGTGTCGACGACAATTCCGAGCCGAACCGACAAGACCCCGGCGCTTCGTGGCACCAAGAAGCGCGTCGCCGAGGAGCGTGAGGTGCTCGTGTCCAAGGGTCGGTCCGACGGTCGCGCGATCATCATGATCCCTGAGGTCAAGCACAACAACACGACAGGTATGACGTTGTTACACATCGAACTGGAGGACCGCCTAGACCCTGAAGTCATGCGTGGTGTGCTCCAGGGGTACCGAAACCGTTTCTCGGCCCTCCATGGGGCCGTTACCGAGACGGAGGATTCGTTCCGGATCGACAGACTTGGCGAGGAATCGGTTCCCGACCTTCTCTGGGCGTCGATTCAGGAGCTCGCGGACCGCTGGCGGGCCTAGTGCCGGACATCTCGAACGAAACCATCTCAGACGAACCGTTCTCGAACGAACCGGTCGATGTCACGGGGCTTCCAATCCTCGATGATGTGTCGTTCGTGCCCATGCATCCGAACTTCCTTCGTGTGTCTCTGATCGAGCGTGCGATCTTTGCTGTTCTCACCATTGCCGTCGGAACGGCGGTCGCAGTTCTCGTCCCGTCACAGCCATGGATTCCTCTGTTGGTGATGGGGGCGGTGCTGTTGCTCACGGGGCTGGGTGCGGTGCTGAAGACGATCGAAGTGAACAACATCGCCTACCAGGTGCGTGAGCACGACGTCTCGTACCGTTCGGGGGTTCTTGTCAAGACCGTAGAGACGGTGCCTTTCGTTCGCGTACAACACGCACGAATTACCCAGGGACCTGTACAGCGAAGATTTGGGCTCGCGACGCTCGAGGTGAACTCCGCCGGCCCCGATCTGAACATCCACGGGTTGCCGGCCTCCGACGCGGAGCGGCTGAAAGTTCTGGTAGTCGAGCGTGCAGGTTCGCTCGTAGAGGAGTCATGACCCAGCTCGATGCGGCCGTCTCGCTTCACGAGCCGCAGCGACAATCGGTCATGGCGATCTTCTTTCTTGCCTTGCGTACGGTTCGACAAGTCGGTCTTGTGCAGATCGCGATCGCCCTGGGTTTCTTGCTCTCCCGATCGCCCTCGATTGCCCTGCTGCTCGTGGTTATTCCTCTCGTGGGTCTCGCACTCTTCGGGGTCGCCGCATTGCGATGGTGGAGATACACCTTCTGCATCGTCGATGATGAGCTTCACGTTCGTCGCGGTGTCGTGGCGTTGCAGACGCTCAGCGTGCCGCTGGATCGTGTCCAGAGCGTGTCGCTCGAACAGAAGCTGATACATCGCCCGTTCGGGCTCGTGCAGGTTTCGCTCGAGACTGCAGGTACCGATGTTGCCGAGTTCACGATCGACGCGGTGGAGCGTCGCGTGGCCGATGCACTCCAACGAGCGGCGGCAGACCATCAGCGCAAACCACTCGCTCGGACCGACACGGCACAGTTCTCGAACGGTCAGGAGCAGCCTCCTCCTCCGGCTCGACCCGATCGCGTGATACTGCGCCACCGCCCACGCAGAATCGCAGCCATTGCGCTTACGCAGATGCCGCTCACGGGGTTTGCCGTCGTTGCCCCGCTTATCGCCGTGGCGGATGATCTGGGAGATCTGGTCCCCTTCGGGCTGCCGTCCTTGGACGACTCGGCGATCGGTGCATGGTTGATCTGGGCAATACCTCTTGCCTTGTTGGCGGTGGTTCTCGTGAGTGTTGTGTTGAATCTTGTGCGGGTCATCCTCGTCGACTGGAATCTGACCGTCACCTCGACCGCCTCGGGTCTGCGTCGGGATGCCGGCTTGCTCTCGACCACGAGTATTGCCAGCAGCATCCCACGTGTTCAGCGCATCGCCACGAAGCAAGGGGTCCTCGAACGGTTGATCGGACTGCACACGGTCGTGTTGCACACGATCGGAGCCGGCAACTTCGTCATTCCCGGTTGCGACAACAACCAGATGGAGGAGATTCGTTCACTCGCTCTCGAAGGTTCGCCAGGCATCAACGTCCCGAGTCGCACCGTCTCGAAGCAGGTCGTCTTCAAAGAAGTCCGAAACACGAGCATCGTTGCCACGGTGGTAGTTCTTGCTCTGGTGGCCCCGCTCGGCTGGTGGGCTCCCCTCGTCTTCACGATCATTCCGGTCGTGTGGTTGACCGTCAGACGGGGAGCGCGTCTTCGCCGCTGGGACCTCAGCCACGACGCTGCAGCGAACCGCCATGAGCTCCTCGGGTGGAGCAAGGAGGACCTGCTTCTTCGAAAGGTCAACGGCACCCGTGTGTCTCAAACACTCTTCGAACGCAAACGGGGCCTCGCGACGGTCACTCTCAAGACCGCTGATGGATCGATGTCGATCGGCATGATCACGCTCATCGAGGCGCAGGCGGTGCGAGATCGAGCTCTCTACACAGCGGAGACCGAGCGTCGATCCTGGATGTGAAGGTCAGCGCCGTCTCGACGAGATGACGCCTGTATCGAACCCTGCAAGGTGCAGACCACCAGCAAAGCGGGCGTGTTCGATCTTCGTGCAGCGGTCCATGACCGCATCCAAGCCAGCCTCAGCGGCTATCTCGGCGGCCTCCGCGTTCCAGAGTCCAAGCTGCGCCCAGAACGTCTTTGCACCGACCGCCACCGCGTCATGAGCAACTCCAGGAAGATCCTCGCTTCGGCGGAACACATCGACGATGTCAGGAACCTCGGGGATCTGTTCGAGCGATGTGTACACCGGCTGGCCAAGGATCTCCGATTCACGAGGATTCACGAGATAGATCCGAAAGTCTGTCGAACTGGACAACAGGTAGGTGGCCACGAAGTTCGATGCCCGCGATGGGTTTGAGCTTGCCCCGACGATTGCAATCGATTCGGCCTTGTCGAGAATGGCCTTGCGCTCAAGGGGGGACGGGGGCTCCCAACCCTTCACCGGAGGTCGCTTGTCCTTAGCCATGCTCGCTCCCAGCAGCAGTAAGTGCCTGATCGAGATCCCAGATGATGTCTTCGACGTCCTCGAGGCCGACGGAGATGCGAACCATCTCGTCTGATACCCCTCCGGCACGGAGTTGCTCGTCGCTCAGCTGTTGGTGTGTCGTCGATGCCGGGTGCAGGATCAGTGTCTTTGCATCACCGACGTTCGCGAGGTGGCTGATCAACTGCAGTGAGTTGATGAATGTCGAGCCGGCGTCCCGTCCGCCGTTCACACCGAACGTGAAGATGGCGCCGGGGCCTTGCGGAACGTACTTCTCCGCGAGACCGCGATGGGGCGAGCTCGTCAGACCTCCGTATTTGACCCAGCCGACACGAGGATCTGCGTCGAGCCACTCGGCAACGTGTTGTGCGTTCGCGACGTGCTCCGTCATCCGCTGAGGAAGTGTCTCCACGCCTTGGAGAAGCATGAACGCATTAAACGGCGACAGGGATGCTCCGACATCGCGAAGTTGCTCGCTACGGAGTTTGGTCCCGAACGCGTACTCGCCGAAATTGTCCCACCACCGAAGGCCGTTGTAGCTCGGGACCGGTTCCGTCATGATCGGGAACCTGCCGTTGCCCCAGTCGAAGTCGCCGGAGTCGACGATGATTCCACCGATCGATGTTCCGTGCCCTCCCAAGAACTTCGTCGCGGACTGCACGACGATGTCGGCACCCCATTCGATCGGTCGGCACAGGTACGCGGTGGCGAACGTGTTGTCGACCACGAGAGG
>CAXMRH010000102.1:0-8632 GCA_964196045.1 uncultured Chthoniobacterales bacterium
TGCGGTCATGCGAGACGAGTAGGGGCACC
The DNA here is from genome assembly GCA_964196045.1 of uncultured Chthoniobacterales bacterium. Classification (GTDB taxonomy): domain Bacteria; phylum Actinomycetota; class Acidimicrobiia; order Acidimicrobiales; family SHLQ01; genus SHLQ01. Next base: position 30 of record CAXMRH010000102.1, read on the forward strand.
ACGCGTCTCGGGACGCCACTCGGTCGGCGGGGCGGGATTGTCGTTGCGTGATCAACCTTCGACAACTCGACGATCAGACATACCGCGACGCCGCGATCTTGAAGGGCGCAACCGCCGAAGACCTCGAAACTCTCTCATCAGCTGACCACGCCAGACGTGCGCTGCTGACCTCGGTAGAGGAGCTCCGCGGACAGGCCAACGCCGTGTCGAAGGAGATCGGACAATCTGCTCCGGACGATCGGCCAGCAAAGATCGCGGCGGCGAACGAACTAAAGCAGGAACTGAAGTCGAAAGAGACAGAGCTCGACGCCCTTCAGGCACAGGTCGACGAACTGATCCTCACGATTCCGAACCCAGCACACCCTTCGGTACCCGGAGGTGGAGAAGAGGATTTCGAACTCGTCACGACGGTCGGCGACCAGGTCCCACCCCCACCTCTCGATCACGCGGACTTTGGCGCGGCGATGGGCTGGGTGAACGGCGAGAAAGGTGCTGACGTCAGCGGTTCGCGATTTGCGTACCTTCTACGAGAAGCCGTGATGCTCGAATTCGCACTAGTGCAATGGACAATGCAGAAGTTGGTCGGACGCGGCTTCATCCCCACGATTCCCCCGGTTCTCGTCCGAGAGCAGATGATGATCGACTCAGGTTTCTTCCCGACCGACCGGAACCAGGTGTACGAAGTCACCGCAGATGAGCTTCACCTGGTCGGCACCTCCGAGGTTCCACTTGCCGGACTGCACCGCGGCGACCGGTTGGACGCGACATCTCTGCCGCTTCGATATGCGGGCTTCTCCTCCTGCTTTCGTCGTGAAGCAGGCACGTACGGCAAGGACACCCGTGGCATCTTCCGGGTGCACCAGTTCGACAAGGTCGAGATGTTCATCTGGAGCGACCCCGCCAAGTCATGGGATGAACACGAGCTGCTTCTCGAGCTTGAGCGCGAGATCCTCGACGAGCTGGGGCTGCCCTATCGGGTGATCAACGTAGCGGCAGGTGACCTCGGGAACCCGGCAGCAAAGAAGTACGACTGCGAAGTATGGCTGCCATCGGAGGGCGCATATCGCGAGCTCACGTCGTGTTCGAACTACACCGATTACTCGGCTCGACGACTCGGCACCCGCTCCAAGGGCGAATCGGGCTCCGAGTTCGTCCACACCCTCAATGGCACGGCCTGTGCGGTTGGTCGAACGCTGTTGTTCTTGATGGAGCACTACCAGCAAGCCGACGGCTCGTTCGCGGTGCCTGACGTGCTTCGGCCCTTCTGCGGATTCGACAGCGTTCCCGCTCGCTGACCCGGACAAGACACGTGGACAACACCGGGGGTATGAGCTTTACAGAACTGCTCGCTCAGCCCGGGGTGCACGAAGAGGTCGAACTCCGTGGCCGTTTCGGGTTTCTCGCGTTCCATGGCGGGCCTGTCGAGCGCGTGACCTCGCTCGTCGCACGGGAAGCGGCGGCTCGATCCGGGGCGTCGTTCTACTCGATCGACCAGCCGGACGACCGTCCACTCCACATTCCGTCTACCCGGTTTCGACCAGAGGAGTCGCACCACTTCGCGTCGGTGATCGAGCACGTCGACGTCGTGTGCGCCGTTCATGGGTATGGCCGGGATATGGACAAGCAGCATCTCCTCCTCGGTGGTCAGAACCGGGGCCTTGCCGAACAGCTCGGCACGCAGCTCTCGCTCCGTCTCCACGCTCGATTTCGAGTCGTCACCGACATCGAGGAGATCCCTCGAGAACTCCGAGGTATACACGGGCAGAATCCGGTGAACCTCCCTCGTGGCCAGGGTGTCCAACTCGAACTGCCTCCTGGGGTGCGCTGGAACTGGGAGGCCCGCAACTGGGCCGACGCCGACGGACTCGTCTTTACGAACGAGGTGCGCGCGTTGATCGATGCGCTCGCGCAGACAGCGACCGAGTGGATGTCTCAGGCAGAAATGTCGACCGACGGGTCGTAGCGGGGGTCGACTTCTCCAGGCTTCAGGTCGACCATCATCGCGTCGACGGCACTCCACAACGTCTTCGAGATCGGGAAGAACAAGACGGACACTCCGAGGCCCACGGCCACAGTGATGATCGAAAGTTTGCCCACGGGGATGTCCGGGGCAGTGAGACCTGCGCCGATCAACACGGTGATGAGGATCGTTCCGAACGTGACGATCGTGTTCATGCCGACCGCTCCGACGAAGTGGCCCTCGTTCCGCTCAATGGGAAAGTTGCACCGTTTACATCGCGGCTCAACCCGAATCCAACTTCGGGTCAGCCGAGAGGAGCCGCAGATCGCGCATCGCCCAGTGAAGCCGCGAAGCAGCATCTTCGACCGTGATGGCATGGTCGCGCCGGGAGCACCCACTCAGACCTCGGTCGGCGCGGGTCCGGCCTTGTCGAATTCTGTCGTGACCTCATCGAAGGTGAGCGGACGAACGACCCGCTTCTGCCTGTCAGAAGCTTGCTCGGCACCTGCCCAGCGGAAGAACCGGACTGCAATCAGGCCCCAGAGGAAGAACCCACCAATCACCTTCATCACAAAACCCGCAGCCTGCTGGTCCGACACAACATCGATGCCCCAGAGCCGATCGACCGTGTCGTACGCCGGGTACACCGGGTTGTCTGCAAACGTCAACCAGGCCGCCGGAAGGGTGGGAATGATCGACATGAGGAAGAGGTACACCATCTGGGCAGGAGGAGAGAGACGAAGCTCGGGGAGCGGTCCGAGAACCGGCAACCACATGAGCAGCGCCGAGCTGAACATCAGGAGGTGGATTGCGTAGTGGAAGGGTCCCGAGTCGAAGGACAACTGCACGATCCCGTTCCAGTGCGTCAAAGCGGCAAGCACATTGAAGATGATCCCTGCGACCAGTGGTTTGGCCAACTTGCCAACCCAGGTCCGGTCCTGGTCACCCCCACCGAGTATGAGCCGGGCTAGCCACTCGGGGGTCGCTTGCAGGAAGAAGATCGGTATGAAGAAGGTGATGAGGAGGTGCTGGAGCATGTGTACCGAGTACAGGTACTCCTCGGCAATGTCGTGCATCGGCCAATCGGCGGCGAGCGCCAAGGCCACAACCCCCACCACAAAGAATCGCTTCTGACGGGAGGTGACGATCTCCTCGCCTCCGGTGACCACCTTGGGGCCGATGACTTGTGTCGCGTACCAGCCGAGGCCGACAATTCCCGCGATCAGCAGCCAGACCTCAGGATGGGGTTGCCAGTCCCATGGGTCGATAGCCGCGAGCACGGTCAACTACCAGAACCCGGAAGCCCCGTGTCATCGAGTCCGTCGTTCCAGAACGAGAACTCGAAGGAGGACAACATGATGAAATACACAATGATCGCCAAGATCAGGCCGAACATGAAGAGCCCAGTCAGAACCTTGTTGTCGAACTTCAAGTGCATGAAGTAGGCGCCAACGATCCAGAACTTCACGATCATTAGGCCGATGAGACCGACCTTCACGAGCGCACGTGGGAGGTCTTCCTCCAAGACGAAAAGTAAGATCTCGAGGGCCGTAAGCGCTCCGAGGATCAGCGCGATCGTGACGTACTTGCGATCGGTGGGGTGTTCGTGCTCGTCGTCGTGAGTGTCGACCTGGCTGTCGGTTGCAGTCATGAACTAGTCCTAGCCGATCGGGATGAGGTAGATGACGGTGAAGATGATGACCCAGACGATGTCGACGAAGTGCCAGTACAGACCGACGAGTTCGACCGTCTGAGCCTTTTCCTTGCCGAGGCCGCTCTTGCGGGTGCCGAACACCGTTCCGAGGAGAAGCAGGATCCCGACACTGACGTGCACGCCGTGGAAGCCGGTGAGCGTGTAGAACGCTGAGGTCCAGGTGTTGGTCGAATAGCCGAGGCCTTCTGCCCGAAAGATCGAGAATTCATACACCTGACCACCGATGAACACCATTCCGAGCAATGCCGTCGTCAAGAGCCAGATGCGGCCATTGCGCTGGTCGTCACGGTTCACCGCCGACAGTGCCAACACCATGGTGAGCGAGCTCATCAGAAGCACGAACGAACTGAGCGACGTGAAGGGAATGTCGAACACATCGCTCGGCGCGGTAAACGGCGTATTGTCCGAGATGTTCGTCCGATAGAGGAGGAACGTCGAAATCAGCGCGCCAAACAGCAGGCAATCCGATGCAAGAAAGAGCCACATCGCCAGCTTGTTGTTCGAGATACCTGTGTTGGTCTCGTGATGCTCTTCGAGGCCTACAGCAGCGTCAACCATCTCAGGCCTCCGTCTCGGTCGTGGCGCCTGCGACAACAAGCTCGCCCTGGTCCTCTTCTTCGCCGCCACTTTCGATCGCGTCCGGATCGTCGTCATCGTGATCGTGGTCGTGACCATGCGCGGCGTTCGGATCATCGGGATGTTCGAAGATCCACCCGACCATGCCATACACCAACAACGCTGCCCCAGGAATGCACAGCCACAAGCTGAAGATCAGCCCATAGGCGATGATCGGGAAACCCGCCGCGAGCAGAATTGGGAAATAACTCGGTGATGGCAGGTGAACGTTCGTGTTCGACCCATCTTGAGCAACCTCTTCAGCGGTCGCGATGCGAACCACATGATGATTCTCGTCGTAGCCGTACTTGCGATGCCAGAACTCGTCCAGACCTTCGACTTCGATCTCTTCGTCGAAGTTGTGTTCCGGAGTGGGGGACGCGGTCATCCACTCGAGGCTCCGAGAGTCCCATGGGTCCGGCCCAGGATTCGGGGACCCAGCGGCCTTCCACTGTCGGCGACTGATGGCGATGTTGACGAGGAAGAGGGCGACACTGGCCGCAATGATGAAGGCACCAACGGTGGCGACCAGGTTCCAGAGCTCGAAGCCAAAGCCCTTGTCGTAGCTGTCGATTCGGCGACTCATGCCCTGCAGCCCGAGTATGTGCATTGGACCGAACGTCAGGTTGAACCCAACGATCTGGAGCCAGAAGTTCCACTTGCCGACGCGTTCGTTCAACATGTAGCCGAACATCTTTGGCCACCAGAAGTAGAACCCTGCGAAGAAGCCCAGAAGTGTTCCGCCGAAGATCACATAGTAGAAGTGAGCCACGATGTAGTAAGTGTCGGTCTGCTGGGTGTCGGCGGGGGCGATCGAGTGTGTCACGCCGGAGAGTCCGCCGATCGTGAACATCGAGACCACACCGACGGCGAACAACATCGCCGTGGTGAATCGAAGTCGGCCGCCCCAGATCGTGGCCAGCCAATTGAGGATCTTCACGCCCGTCGGCACCGCAATGAACATCGTCGACAACGAGAAGGCGGCAACCGAGATCGGGCCAATGCCCGAGACGAACATGTGATGTGCCCACACACCCCAGCCCATGAACCCAATTGCGATTCCTGAGAACACCATGAAGCTGTACCCGAAGATCGGCTTGCGACTGAAGACCGGAATGACCTCAGACACGATGCCGAAGCTCGGCAAAATTAAGATGTAGACCTCTGGGTGGCCGAAGATCCAGAAGAGATGCTGCCAAAGCAGCGGGTCGGCGCCAGCCTCGGTATTGAAGAAGTTGGCGTCGAAGAGGCGATCGAAGGTGAGCTCGAACAGCGCAACGGAGATGACGGGCACAGCAAACAGCAGGAGGAACTGGACCACCAAGTTCATCCAGGTGAAAACCGGCATACGGAACATGGTCATGCCCTTTGGGCGCATGTTGAGCACAGTGGTGATCAGGTTGATCGCTGACATGAGCGACGCGATACCGGTGATCTGCAGGCCAAGGGCGTAGAAATCGATGCCATGCGACGGCGAGAAGGTGACCGTGGAGTTCGGGGCGTAGTTGAACCATCCGCCATCGGCGCCACCGCCCAACAACCATGCCGAGTTCAGAAACAAACCGCCGAAGAGGAAGACCCAGAAGCTCAGAGCGTTAAGGCGTGGAAAAGCGACATCACGTGCACCTATCTGCAAGGGAAGCAGATAGTTCGCGAATGCGGCGGCCATCGGCATGGCCACCAGGAAGATCATCGTCACGCCGTGCATCGTGAACACTTGGTTGTAAACGTCAGGCGAGAGCAACGTACCGTTCGGGGTCGCGAGCTGCAGACGAATCAGCAAGGCCTCAGCGCCGCCGATGACGAAGAAGAACAGCGCGGCAGCGCCATACATGATGCCGATCTTCTTGTGATCGACCGTGCTCAGCCAGTCCCTCCAGGTGTGCGAGATCTGTGGCCGCGTCAGATCGCCGAGCGGGCGATCGACTGTTTCCGAGACGGCGTCGCCAGAGCCGATGGCGAGTGGTTCCTCGATGATGGCCACTACTCGACTCCTGTTTCGGTGATGATTTCTGGTGACGGTTTCGGCCCTGTCGACTCGAGTAGGGCGACGAGATCGTCGATTTCTTGGGTGCTCAGGCCGAGGTTTGGCATGCCGCGCATGCGGCTGTCGCCCTCGGACACCGGCTCGGTGTAGTTCGCTTTGATCGATTCAGGGTTCTGCAACCAGCTTCGGACATCGTTCGCGTTGAACAGCCCGGTGTCTGGGTCCCACACGTTACGAATGCCGCCGGCAAATGTCGTGCGGCTCGAGAAATGTGTGAGGTTCGGAGCGACGCCAGACACAAGCTGTTCGGCGACTCGTTCAGATGACCACAGGTCGTCCGCGACATTCTCCATCAGGTGACACGAAGCGCACTTTCCGCGGAAGGTGGCGATCGCACGCTGCGTGGAGTTCTCAGGCGTCGGGGTATCTCCGGCTACGAGCGCATCGACGTACGCCTGGTCGGCGGCATCGAGAGCAACCCCCTCCATCTGGGCGGTGACCCAGGCCTGGAACTGGTCCATTGGTAGGGCAATCACCTGCATACGCATGCGGGAGTGCGAGAGTCCACAGAATTCGGTGCACTGACCGAAGTAGACCCCGGGCTCGTCTGCCTGGATCTTCCACGGAGCACTCTGGCGTCCTGGCACCGCGTCACGTTTGCCGTTCAGCGAAGGAATCCAATGTGAGTGGATGACATCGCGACTCGTGATCTCGAGCTCGATCTCCATACCGACAGGGATCACCATCTGGGTAGCCGTCGTGAGGTCGGCGGCCGGTAGGTTCTCGACTCGCTTCGCAACGAGGTCAACATCGCCAAAGTGGTACTGGTACTCCCACCACCACTGCTGTCCGACAACCACCACCTCTGGTTCCCATGCAACGGTTTCTTCACCGACGACGAGGGAGATGGCGTTGTCGTCGGTCGAATTCAGACTGCTGTGCAGGCCGAGCGTGAAGACCGCCACGACAGCGAGCAGGATTGCCGGTGCTGCGGTCCAGGCGAGCTCCGCCGTGGTGTTCCCGTGGACCTGTTCGGGCCAATCGCCTTCTTCGTAGTCATCGGTCTTGATCCGGAAGTTCTTCCAGGCGTACAGCGTGATGCCGAGCACAATCGCAAAAACCAAATAGCAGATCCACAAGATCCACGTCATGAAGCTTCCGATGTCTCGAGCCTCAGGGCCAGCCAGCTGCTCGCCGAGCGTGTCTAGCTCCGCATCGTCGGCGCACGACGCAAGAACGAAGGCCACCACGACGACCGCGAGTAGGCGAAGCGCCTTGCGAATTGCGGGGGAAATGGGGGTCATTGGGCTTCTTTCGGCACCTTCAGGCGACATCGAATGACTTTGTGAAAGTTTTCCCGAGCGGTCGCGAGAATACAAGTCGGACGAGTTTCGATTGCTATTGCTCACGACTCGGCATCTTCTTCGCTGGTCTCCGCCGCTTCGTCATCGCTGTGTCCTTCGTCGCCACTGTCTTCTTCATGGTGCTCTTCGATCTCGCGGGTGCCTTCGATTGCGCCCCACACACCGCCGGCGAGCACAGCCACGGCTACCACGCCGACAAGCCCCGTGATCAGGTTCTTGGACATCTTCGGTGCCTGCGTAAGAAATACGCCGACGCTCAAGAACAACACGGCAACAACGGCGCCGACTACCACCGCTCCAACCTCAGACGTTGCCAGGAGGATGCGAGACAGCGAGAGGACAACGACACCCGCTGTGAGCAGGCCAAGCAATGGCACCTCGAACGGGCTCATGATCTGATTGCGCAGCGCAACATTTGTCGCCGCGTCACCTGTGGCTCGATCTGCCCAGGCGGTCATTGTCCATTCGAACGCAACGATGGCGAGGATCACGATGCCGATGCCCGTGACGACGGCGCTGACCGCCATGCCGACGGAGACGAAACCAACACCTATACCGGCGACGATCGGCCAGATCGATGTGGCAACTGGTCGCTGCCCAACTGGCGCAGTCGGGGTGCCCATCGCTTCCGCAATAGCCTCCGGGTCCGCATCGCGAAAGACCGTCAAGAGCCCGCCAACGATCAGGGCAACAAAGGCAACTCCGAGCAAGATCGAGTAGCTGACTTGGTCGCCGATGCCACCTTTGTAGCCAGCGCTTATCGGGCCCACGCCGTCGCCACCACTCGTGTATCCGCCAAGAATCGCAGCCGTCGCCGCAGCAACGGCGATTCCGACATAGAGCTTGAGACCAGTTGGGATCATTTCCGACTCACTTCGTGATCGTGATCAGGTACCAGACGGGCAGGTACACAATCACTGTCGCGTACCAGTAGATCGCCGCGGCCTGGACACCATCGGCGTT
>CAXMRH010000103.1:0-8746 GCA_964196045.1 uncultured Chthoniobacterales bacterium
GAACGGACGTTGCCGTGAAACCGGTCCATCCCCCCTGGGCGCCTGCTGTTGTCGTGGTTTGTGGTGCAGCTACAACCGCTGCGACTAGTGCCATTCCCAGTAGGGAATGCCTTATCTTGCCTCGCATGAATTACCCCAATCAGTTACGTAGAGAGAAATCGTAGGTTTCAGCCCCACCGCCTCGCTATAAGCATGTTGGCCCAAGTCTCTGGCACAACGGTGGCACTCTCCTGGTTTGTTCGGCACGTACGCCCAGTTTGTTCACCCTTGTGACGCGGACAGGGGTCACAGGCATGAGAGAGTTTGATTCGAGGTCGTTTTTGCCGATGACCAATCAAGTGCTCTAGCCCTCGATTTTACGAGGACGCGCAGGGCAACAGGAGAATCCCCGAGGACGATGAACACGCTGATCGCCCGAGTCCGCAGGATGGACCGACAACAGCTAGAGACGATCTTCACCAGCTCCGCGTTCCTCATTACGAACGGGCTCCTGTTCGTCAATCTGTTCCTGCTCGCAAATGCACTCGGCGACGACGGCCGAGGCGCTGTCGCTGCCGCATACGGAAATACGATCGTCATCGGGTGGGCGTTCCAGATCGGCGTTCCTGCAGCCGCTGGTTATTTCGCAAAGGACATCGACAACCGGCGTGTGATCATGTCCTCCTGGGCAATGACGCTCGTCGGTGCGATCCCCGTCGCAATTCTGCTAATTCCCTTCTACCTGTGGCAGCTGGGCGGCGAGTCCTTCACCGAAGGCGGCAGCTCACTCAAGACCTGGTACATCGCGTTCATCATCCTGCAGTTATTCAACGGGCCGTTCCTGTCGTCAGTGATCTGGTTGCGCGGCGTCGGCAACCTCGTCAAGTTCAACGCCTTACTTGCGCTCCCCCAGGTGCTCATCACCGCCGGCTACGTGGTGCTCTTCGCGAGTGGCCACATGACAGTGAACTCTGCCCTTACCTCGACGTTCGTCATGATGTCGATTGGCTGGATCATCAGTTTGACGTTGACGAACTCTTGGCCCGGACGCGGTTTCTCGAAAGGCGTCTTCAACGAGATCCGCCACTACAGCCTCCGAGCGTGGGTCGGAAATCTGTCCTTCTTCGTGAGCCTTCGTATCGACCAGTTGCTGCTCGTCAACTTCGTACCTTTGGGAGAGCTCGGCGTATACGCCGCAGCTGCGGCCATCTCCACGGTCTCGGGCCCAATCGCTCGTGGCGCCGCTCAGGCCATCCTCCCCTTCGTGCGCTCGGCACACTCCGACGACGAACGCCTCGGTCGTATTCGCACGGCACTCATTCAGGTGAGTGGGCTGTCGTTGTTGATTCTCGGAGCGATCGCTGCGACCGCGTGGTGGGTCATCCCGTTCGTCCTCAGCGAGAACTTCGAGGACGCCGTGCTTCCCCTCATGATCTTGCTTCCGGGGGCGTGGGCGACAGACGTCAACCAGGTCCTCAGCACCGCCCTCTCGTCGTTCAACCGTCCCGAGGATGCATCGAAGGCGCAGGTCGCATCAGCCGTGGCCACCGCAATCGGTCTCGTGGCATTGCTGTCTCCCTACGGCATCATCGGGGCCGCGATCACTACCACCGTCTCCTACTGGGTCGGCCTGCTTGTCGCCGCGTACTACTGGCGTCGTCTTGTCGGACAAGTACGGCGAGGTGAGGCGACAGGCCACACCGAAAAGATCGAGGAGACCGTTTGATGCACGCGGATGTCCTCAAGGTGATGGCACGCCCCGCTTGGCTCGGGCTGATCGTCGTCTCTGTCCTGTGCGCAGCTGGGGCAGCCCTGTGGGTCGGGCTGCAGCAGGACGCTGGCGAGACCTCAACCACGTACGTTTTCGGCCGGCGCGTCGGGTACCTCGATCGACCGCTACCTGTTCTCGAGGATCATCTGAACGATCTGGTCAACTCCGTCGAGTTTCCCGTCGTGTTCGCGCGAATCGAAGAGCGACTCCAGCTTCAGGCCGAGAAGGACTACAACCTCACGATCGGGATCGTGGAGGACACCCAGTCGCTCGTGGAGATCGAGGTACGTACAAAACAGTCTGGAGACGCAGACCGCATTGCCCGAATCGTCGCAGAAGAGATGGTCGAGTTCGTGCTCGAGGGCCAGGACCTGAACATCGCCACCGAGATCGATGACCTCACGGACGAAATCGGCCGACTCGAAGAGGAACAGACACGTCTCGTCGCGCTGTCAAGTGGCGTGCCGCCAACGATCGCCAAGGCGAACTTGGAAGCGCAGCTCGCCGGTCTGATCAGCGATCCGGATCGAACGTCCGTCGGTCCCTTGGAAGGTGCGATTCAGGAACAACTGAGTGCACTGACTCCGCTTGCCGACAGCTACGACCGAAACGCCTTCTCTATCCGGCAACTTCAACGAGACCGCTCCGCCGCCATCGTCGAGCGTTCCGACATCACGGCATCACAAGCGTCGATCAATCAAGAGTGGTACCGGTCGATCACGCCGGTGGAGCCCACGTCCAATCTTCCCGTCGCGATCGCGATGGCATTCGCCGCCGCGGTACCCGCAGGTCTCGCATCAGCAGCGCTCGTGGCTCTCAACCTCAACCGTCGTCTGAACCGCCGCGAAGAGTTCGAAGCTCATGCGTTTGTGAACGCTGCGTAAGTCACCGACGCCTGGCGGACTCGTCGACCTTCGGGTGTGACCCCCGCGCCGACGACGAATGCACGCGGACCAAGAGGGATATCATCCCCAACCATGCTCACGACACCGCTGATCGTTCTTCATCGCTCTCGTGCGCACGTCCTGTCGGCGGTGCTGGTGACCGCACTCATTGCCTCATCGTGTGGCGGCGGTAGTACGCCAACCGACGATGCAACGACGAACACGACGAACACGACGAACACGACGACCGACAGCACAACCGCATCGAGCGAGGTCGAGAACACGACCGGGCAAACCCTCGGCGAACCAGAACAGCCCTCTGAGCTGGAAACACTGACATCGAGCTTCTCGAAACTCACCGAACCTGGTGTCGGCGGCAGAATCACCTCACTCGCGTTCGACCCCGTGAAGCCCGACCGCCTCTATGTAGGCGGCGACATGCTCGGCATCGCGGTCACCGACGACTTCGGCGACACCTGGGAGTCGACGACCGGCCTCGCATCGTGGGAAATCGGAGACATCACCACAACCACGTCGGGCGATGGCCGAATCTGGACGGGCAGCCTTTCCGGTCCGCAGTCCTCGACGGACGGAATCACCTGGGAGCTCAGCCGCAACGGAATGCCGCAGATCTCCGATTCGACCTACACCCTCGCCGTCGAAACGGTACTCATCGATCCAGCGGACTCGTCCCGCTTGCTCGCATTCAACGGCAACCAGCGGAACTGGTCCGCGCCGGGTGCGTATGTGAACGGTGAATGGAGTGGTGACGGATCGGTCTGGGAGTCGACGGACGGCGGCTCGAATTGGACGAGGCTCGCCACGATCGCACCGGGCGGCAACATCCGAGCTGCGTCCTTCACTGCCAGTGGGAACATCGTGGCCGCAGTGGCGAACCGCGGTGTCTGGACCTCAGCCGACGGCGGAGCTTCCTGGACCGAGACGGCCAACGGCCTCCCTCACTTCAATGCCTACGACATCACCGCCCATCCCTCGGACCCCAACGTCATCTGGGTCGCGATGGGCGAAGGGCCCGAGAGCGGCGGGAACTTCATCGCAGGTGGTATTTGGAAGTCCACGGATGGCGGATCGACCTGGAGCGGATCAAACGAGGGGCTCGGAATCGTCTCCAACGCAACGGCGGGCAATACCGGATCGTTCCACCAAGTTGTCGTTGCCCCTTCTGACGCAGATCGCCTTTACACGTCGAACGTCGCTCCAGGCCAAGCCGCGATCTATCGAAGTGATGACGGCGGGGCCACGTGGACGATCATCGCCGATGGCAGCACAAACCGACCGAACGCCTACCAAGGGGCTCTTCGCGCGTACGACATCGCCGTGCACCCCGCTGACGCCGATCGGATCGCCATCGGGAGTGATGACACACTGCTCGGATCCACCAGCGGTGGTGAGAACTGGCGAGACCTCACGACGATCGAGGACGCGTCAGGTTTCTTCAGCGGCCGTGGCTACAGCGGACTCGTGAGCACGGACATAGTGTTCAATCCCAACGACCCCGACGAGACGATTCTTCTCGGCTTCGATGGTGGCAACTTCATCCAGACCATCGATGGGGGCGTCACGTGGCGTCGAACCGTGCAGGACATCTCTGCATGGGGTGGTGGCGTCGAGGCTGCGTACTCACCCACACAAGAGGATCGCCTGTACGTCCTTCTCGGACAGTTCTCCAACTTCCGTGGCATTGGGATCTCGGAGGACGGAGGGACATCGTTCTCGCTGGTCGCCGGGCAAGGCGCAGGCCTTCCGGAGGTCTCGAACGTCGACGGCGGCGCCGATGGGCTTGCCGTGTTGGGAAGCGAATCCGGCGACATCGTCTTTGCGGTCGTGGGGAAGCTGCTCTACCGAAGCGCCGATAGCGCCCAGACATTCACACCCGTTCCAGGTATCAGCCGTGCTCGCGACGTCGCCGTGTCTCCCTCAGGTGCGGTCTTCGTCACTACCGACTCGGGCACCCTTGTGTCGGTCGATCAGGGGCAAGGTTTTACTGACGCAGGTCGGCCTCCGGTCGGGTTGACGACGCTGTACGCCTCGGCTTCGGAACCTGATGCGATCTACGGCGTCGCCTTCCGTGACGGAAGCGGTGGGCTCCATCGTTTCGATGGGTCGAGTTGGACTCAGCTCTTCACCGACGAGTTCTCCCATGGCGTCGCCGTCGACCCGACCAACGCAAACAACCTTGCTGTCGTGACGACCGAGCCGGCGTTCAACGATGTGAGCGGAGCGACTGGCGTGTACCTCTCCGATGACGCAGGTGCGACCTGGACCGCAGTAACTGACGGACTACCCATGACTCGGCTTCGCACTGCCGAGTTCGACCCTGCGAACACCGATCGGTTGGTCGTCGGAACGACGGGCCGAGGTTTCTACGAGATCTCGTTCGCCGCTGCGCTCATGGCTGGTTGACGGAGCATCTCGTCGGTCTCCCCCGTCGCACGTCCCATAGCGATGTCGCGTTTGAGCGCCCGCCAATACCAGAGCGCCACCAACAGCGCGACGATGTAGGACGCCGAGCTGGTCACTGCAGCTCCAACGATTCCGAAGGGTCCGAGCAGAGCGGCGAGCCCGATCACGGTGGTAACAGCAGACGCGATCTGTGCCTTCGAGCCGTTCTCCGGACGATCGAAGTTCGACAAAGCCGTTGTGACGACCTTGTTCAGATCGCTGGCAAAAGCTCCAGGCAGCAACAGCAACAGCGGCGTCACCGAACTTGAGAAGTCGTCACCGAAGACCCACGGCACCAGGCGTGAAGCGAGCAAGGCAAGCGGGAACAGCACGGCCAGGGAGCTCAGCGCCACCCAGCGCATCGAGCGACCGATCCGAGCCAACCGCTCGGCATCGTCAGATGCGTAGCGGATGAATGGTTGAAGCGACTGCCCAATTGCTCGAGCTACCGGGCTCGAGAGCGTCGCCAAGGCTGCGGCGACCGCGTAGACACCGAGGTCCTCGAGCGACACGAGGCCGATGAGGATCATGTAGTCGACGCGCAGGCTAACGATGAACGACATGCTCCCGACCCACGAGCGCAACCCGAAGCTGTGAATCTCTGCGAGTCGTCGGGGCGCCGAGCTCTTTTTGGGCCAACCGTCGTTGTAAGTGATCGTGACCGCCCAGCCCGCTGCGAGTGCCAGCATCGTCGATGCAAGGGCCGTGTTGACGTTGAGTCGGCCCAGGATCAGCAGGACCAGATAGCCAAACGTGACCAAGAGCTGGGGAAGCGCTAGGAAGAGGTTGAAACGTACGGTGCTTCCAGAGCCTCGCAGGTAGTAAACCGCACTCTGGAAGGGACTCTGGAATAGGTGCAACGCAACAAAGGTCAGGTACCACACCTTGAGGGATCCCCCGCCTTGCTCGAACGCCATTCCGTTCAGCTGCCACAAGTAGAACGGAGTGAGGAGGAGGGCAAACGGTAGACCGGCCACCAGGCAGGTTCGCCACGCGGCATTCATCACGGTCTGGTGATCGAGATCCTTCGCGTAGTAGCTGGCGGCGCTTGGCATGCCGAACTGAAACGCCCAACCCAGCACCACCGTCGCCCCATAGGCGGTCGCGATCGCTCCGCGTCCATCGGCGCCCAGGGCGTTCGTCAAGATGACTGCATTGACAAAGGTCAACCCGGCGATCAGGACGAACGCGACGCTCGTGATAGTCGTCGACATGCGCTGTCCCTGTAAGCGCTGAGTGAGAGTGGGTCGCTCCGCCACGTGTGAATTGAGGTGCACCTTCTCTGCATCGGATCGTTCGAGGGGCCGATCAAGCAGTAAATAAAATCCACGCAATACTTGGACCTTGAGCCTGAACTCGATTCGCCCTGGCGTATCAACCAACCGGCCTCTAGTCCGATAGGTCAAACGTGCCAACTCAGATATCGGTGACCAGCTACTACTACCGGCGGGGCGGAGCCGAAGCCGTCATGCTCGACCAGAACACCCTCCTCGAGGAACACGGTTGGGACATCGTCCCGTTCGCAATGGAGTACGACCAGAACTTCGCCACGGATTACGACGACTACTTCGTCGAAGAGATCGACTTCGCAAGCGACTACAAACCGGTCGAGAAGCTCCGAAAGGTCGCCAAGTCGGTCTACTCACTTGAAGCTCGTCGCGAGATCAGCCGGCTGATCGACGACGTCCGTCCGTCGATCGTGCATTCTCACAACGTCTACCACCACCTCACGCCAGCGATCTTTGGCGCGATCAAGAAGAAGGATGTGCCGTCGGTAATGACGGTGCACGACCTCAAGATCGGTTGCCCATCCAAGCTCATGCTCGCGCCAGACGGAGTTTGTGAACGGTGCAAGGGAGGCAAGACATGGAATGCGGTTGGTCAGAGTTGCCTCAAAGGCTCAAGGGCACTCTCCGCAGTCGCAGCGTTCGAGACGTCTCTCCATCAGCTACTGCGCAGCTACAAGAAGAACGTCGACCTGTTCATCCTTCCGAGTCACTTCCACATGGACAAACTGATCGAGTGGGGGTTGCCAGCTCACAAGGCCCGCTACCTGCCAAACGCGGTCGACGTAAGCGATCTCGAAGCTGATTTCACGGCCGGTGACCGCTTCGTATTTGTCGGCAGATTGTCTGAAGAGAAGGGCCTCCTTACCTTCGTCGAAGCGGTTGCAGAGAGCGGCGTAGGTGCAACCATTGTCGGAACCGGTCCACAGGAGGCAGAGCTTCGAGCACTTGTCGAACGGACGGGAGCCGACGTCGAATTCGCCGGTTACCAAACAGGCGATGCGCTCTTCGACATCATTCGATCGGCGCGAGCGCTCGTGCTTCCATCAGAGTGTTATGAGAATGCGCCTGTGGTCTTGCTCGAGGCATACGGGGTGGGCACACCGGTCCTCGGGTCTGACCTCGGAGGTATCCCCGAACTGATCCGTTCGGGAGAGACCGGGAACCTCGCCACAGCAGGTGACGTGTCATCCTTTGCCGCTCAGCTCACAACGATGCAGGAGCTGAGCGGAGCCGAGCTCAGCGAGATGGGTCGAGCAGGACGGGCGTTCACCGAAGAGCGATTCACTAAGGAGCATTATCTGGATGGTTTGTTGGCCATTTACGGAGAGCTCGACGTCCCCTAGGTGGGCGCTGTGTGTGAAATTTCGCCAGCGTCTCCACTCTTGGTGGGCCATCGTGCCCTTGACCATCCACAGAGTCTTGTTATAGCTCTGGTAAGGGACGAAAAGTAGTCACGGGTTCATCGGGGATTCGACGCCACTTTTCCGAGGTGAGGCGGGCACATGCGACTTGTTGAGTCGTTCGACATATTTGACACGGTTCTCACACGGCGAGTGGGCGACCCGAGGGCGGCGTTCCTTCAGCTCGGACATCGTTTGGTGTCCAAGGGGATCATCCATTGCTCAGCCGAGTCGTTCTCGCGTCAACGCACGGCAGCCGAGGTTCGCTGTTTCCGCAATGCGGGCGGTCTCGACTCGAGCGTGAACATCGTCGACATCTACAACGAGATGCGCTCGTCGCTCGGTATCGACCGCTCGACCCACGGCAAGCTGATCGAAGAGGAGCTCGACCTCGAAAGTGATCTCTTGGTGCCGCTTGTCGATGGCGCAAGTCAGGTCGCCGCCGCTCGAGAGCGTGGGCACGAAGTCGTGTTCGTATCCGACATGTACCTTCCAAGTTGGTTCATCCGCGAACAGCTGGCGAAGCACAACCTCATCGAGGACAACGACAAGTTGCTCGTGTCCAACGAATACAGCGCCTCAAAGGCAACTGGTGCCCTCTGGCCATACGTCATCGACGAATTTGGCGTGCCGGCGAAAAACATCCACCACACAGGCAACAACCCCAAGAGCGACGTCGTAGCAGCACAGCGTGCTGGACTGCGTGTGACATACGTGGACCAAGGAAACCAGAACCGATTCGAGAAGCGACTCGAAACCTGGGCGCACGAAACCGATGGACTTACCTCATTACTCGCAGGCGCATCACGTCTGGCGCGCACCCAGATCCACGGCCAAACGAAGGATGAACGAGCCATCCGCGATGTGGCGGCAGGTGTAGTTACTCCGTTCCTCGTTGGAAACGTCATCTGGATCCTGCGACAAGCGGTGGAGAGCCACATCGAGAAGATCTTCTTCATC
>CAXMRH010000104.1:0-9195 GCA_964196045.1 uncultured Chthoniobacterales bacterium
AATCACACCGGCACTCACTTGCTCCACGCCGCGCTCCGGAGCGTGCTGGGTGACCACGTCCAGCAACAAGGATCGATGGTTGGCCCGGATCGTCTGCGCTTCGACTTCAGTCACTTCGAGGCGGTCACGCCCGAACAGATGCGCGAGATCGAAGACTTCGTGAACGCCGACGTATTGGCGAACCCGAGTACATCACACGTCGAGATGTCGATGGATGAGGCGAAGGCCAAAGGTGCGATCGCCTTCTTTGGCGACAAGTATGGTGACGTCGTTCGCGTGCTCGAAGCTGGCCCGAACTCAATTGAGCTCTGTGGCGGCACACACGTACAGGCGCTGGGCGACATCGGCCTGATGAAGATCGTCTCGGAGAGCTCGATCGGATCCAACATTCGACGTGTCGAAGCAGTCACCGGTGCCTCCACAGTGGATTTGCTTCGTGACGGAGAGAAGACAATCTCGACGCTGGCAGACCTGGTTGGTGGGCCCACCGATGACATCATCAACGGAGTTCAGCGCCGGTTGACCGAACTCGCTGACGTTCGCAAGGAACTCGCTGTCGCCAAAAGACACGCTGCCGTGGGGCGCGCTGATGAGTTCGTCGCCAGCGCAGTAGACGGTGTGGTCGTGGCTCGAGTCGACGAGCTCGACCGAGACTCGTTGCGAGATCTAGCGGTCGCGATTCGGGACAAGGGCGTGGATGCGGTGGCGCTCGGCGCCGCGCTCGAGGCCGGAGGCGTGGCGCTTACCGCTGCGGTGTCGACCTCGTCCGATCTACACGCAGGTGAATGGATCGCGGACGCCGCGAAACTTGTCGGTGGCGGAGGTAAGAAGGCTCCCGATGTGGCGTTCGCCGGAGGCCGCGACGCCGAACAACTCGACGCTGCCCTCGATCTCATCCGAGCGGCAGCCACAAGTTGAGCATGGCTGGCAACCCAGGACGGGCCCTAGGACTCGACCTGGGTTCGCATCGGATCGGCGTCGCGATAAGTGACGACGCTCGGACCGTTGCTACGCCACTCGAAGTCGTTCCGGCGCGTGATCGCGCTGCGGCGGACGCTCGATTCGTCGAGATCGTCGACGAGTGGGAACCTACGATCGTCGTCGTTGGCCTTCCGTTACAGCTTGACGGGCAGGCCGGCAAGGCAGTTCGCCGGACCATGAAGACCATTGAGCGACTTCGTGCCACCCTTTCACTACCCATCGTCACCTACGATGAGCGCTTGACGACCGTAACCGCACATCGGTCGCTCGATACTCAGAACGTACGAAACCGCAAACGTCGAGACATGGTCGACATGATCGCCGCCCAGGTGATCCTGCAGGGCTGGATGGACAAAGAACGTAGATGACACACGAGGACACCCCCGCGAAGTCTTCAGCCAAAGACGAATCAGGCGTCGATCGTTTGCTGAGCCGTTTCGGTCCCGTTCCTGACGAGAACCCGGACCGTCAGGCGCCCGGTCCGCGCCCGTCAGCCGCAGCTCTGAAACGCCCGGGCCCCGGGCCGCGTCTCGATTCGTCTGCTAGTGCGCCTACGGACGCGCCTGCAGCTCCCAAAGCTGGTTCGACGGCGACGATCGATTCTCCGTCGCCGCTGTTCGACGAGCCTCGAGACGACGTCTTCGGCGATCCCGCTGTCGCAGAGGCTGCGTGGGCTGATTCAACGGCGAGCGTGTTCGAGGAGATCTCCGCAGAACCGGTCGTACCGGTCGAAGTGATCGATCGTCGTGACTGGGTGCGGATGCCTCGCCGAACCGGCCCGGTGTTCCGGTTCCTGCTCATCGGGTTCGTGCTGGTGATCGGCATCTCGTTCGTCTACGGCCGCGTGACCACCTGGTTCGATGATCAGTACGACCCACCAGGAGATCCCGGATCCTCGGTCGAGTTCGCAATTCCTTCAGGCGCGACCGCGAACGATGTGACCCAACAGCTCTACGCCGACGGCGTGATCGCTAATCCGACCCTCTTCAGGTACTGGTTGGGCGACAATCTGGACGGAGACTTCCAGGCAGGCGACTACGTCTGTGTCCAGGAGAACATGTCATTCGAGGAAGTCTTGAGCTGCCTCGATGGCGTGGGACCCGTACCTCCCAGGTTCTTCTCGATCACTATTCCCGAGGGCCTTCGTCTGGAAGACATGATCGACGTTCTCAACGAGGAGAATCCCGGATACGCAGAGGCGGATCTGCTCGCCGACCTCCGAGCGACACTGGTGAGTGTGGGGCTCACCGGCGTTCCCGATGGTCCTTTCCCAGGCAGTCCTGACCGGACGGGAAGTGGCAAGGAAGGACTTCTCTTCCCGGCGACCTACCAGGTCGACGAGAAGAACGAGACCGATACCCTCGACATCTTGCGGCGAATGGCGGACACGATGGAGCTCAAGTACACCCAGATTGTGGACGACTCCGGCAAGGCAGAAATCATCGATGAGCTCGAGCTCACCGACTACGAGGTTCTGACCATCGCCTCGCTTATCGAAGAGGAATACCT
Source organism: uncultured Chthoniobacterales bacterium (assembly GCA_964196045.1). GTDB lineage: Bacteria > Actinomycetota > Acidimicrobiia > Acidimicrobiales > SHLQ01 > SHLQ01. The sequence continues at coordinate 2,491 of CAXMRH010000104.1, forward strand.
GATCGACGAGGATCTGGGTCGAATTTCGCGGGTGATCTACAACAGGCTCGCGAATGGTCGATTCCCACTCGGTATCGATGCGACTTCCTGTTATGCCGCGCAGAAGCCGTGCGCAGATCTCACCCAAGCGGACCTCGACAGCACATCTCCATGGAACACCCGAGACCTGGGCAACTACGAGCTACCGCCCACGCCGATTGCCTCACCCGGAGAGAAGGCGCTTCGGGCGGCGCTCAACCCCGAGCTAGGTGACTGGCTCTATTACGTTCGTACCGAAGAAGACGGTGGCCACACGTTTGCGACCACCAATGCCGAGTTCAACGCTGCTAAGGCAGTGTGTGTTGAACGGGGCTACTGCTGAGCGAGCCTCGAGTTCCGCAGTTTCGGGCGGGCGTGATCGGCTATCCGGTTGCTCACTCCCGGTCGCCGGCGATTCACAACGCGGCAGCTCGAGCGCTCGGAATCGATCTCGAATACACGGCGATCGCTGTCCTTCCAGGTGAGGCAGAGGCGGCCATCGCCGAAATGCGGACGGCGAAGTTTCGTGGGTTGTCCGTGACCATGCCGCACAAGGAATCAGTCATTGCTCATCTTGACGAGTTGACGTCAGCGGCAACGGATCTCCGTGCGGTGAACCACATCACGAACACCGACGGGCATCTCGTTGGGAACAACACCGATGGTGAAGGTTTCCTGCTCGGCCTTGCGTATGAGCATGATCTCGATGTGGCGGGTAAGTCGATCGGTGTCGTTGGTTCAGGAGGAGCGGCTCGTGCGATCATTCGAGCGTGTGCGCTTGGCGGAGCGTCGAGCATTTTGGTCATTGCCCGGAATTCTGAACGGGCGGCAGTCGCTGCGTCTGTCGCTGAGAAGACGGCCACACCCGGTGCTCATCAGGACCTGGCGGAGCTAGAAATGGTCGTGAATGCCACACCGCTAGGAATGCGAGGCACAGCCGGTGAAACCCTGCAGCCGTTCGACGTGAATACTCTCGACTCGACTGCCGTGGTCGTGGATATTGTCTACGACCCCCTCGAAACACGGCTTCTTCGGGCTGCGCGGGCACGCGGACTCGTGGGAAGCAACGGTCTTTCCATGCTGGCTGGCCAGGCGGCTGCACAGTTCGAAGCGTGGACGGGAATGGCTCCTCCGCTCGACGTGATGATCGATGCGGCCGCCGGCCGGCTCGCTGCCCCCGATTGAGGCCGGAAGCCCAACAGTTCAAGTCCGTAGGGCAACTGCCGATTGTGATCGTGTAAGCGCACCCGTACGGAGTCACTCCATGTCATTGCAAGGCACTCTTAAGACGCTCGGCATCACCGAGGTTCTCGAATTCCTGTCGGCGAGATCGGTCACTGGGCGACTCGACGTACGTACCGAGATGGGAACGGCCGTCTATGTGCTGGCCAACGGGTTCGTCGCGGACGCGAATTACAGTTTCATCCGTGAGAGCGGACGCGATGCCGCAGAAGCCACTTACTACGTGGTTTCTGAGCTTGATGGCACGTTCTTCTTCGATGAAGACCACCAGAACCCTGACGGCGACGCCGACACCGAAGGCCACGAAGAGGTGAGCAGCCTCTTGTCACGCACCGCCGATATTGCCGAGAGTTGGCATCAGATCGAAACCACCATCCCGTCGCCGAACCATCTCTTGACGCGCAATAACGAACTCGACGGATCGGTCACGATCCAGCCGGAGTGGTGGAAAGCGCTCGAGATGATCGGAGATGGTCGTACTTCTCTCCAGCTCGCTACCGCACTAGAACTCAGCGCTCTAGATGCGTCCCTCACCGCGTTCGCAATGACGCAGGCTGGCCTACTCATAGTCAGCGAGATCGACCCGCTCGAGATCGACGTCGAGATGTCCGTCGGAGTTATCGACGAAGAGCCGTCGAGTGCAGCCGATGGGATCAGCGAACCACCGAAGCCAGACGTCGCATACGAGGACGTGGCTCATGAGCCAGTCGAACTTCTCGACGTGGTTGATGTCGCCGAACCCCTTCCGCCAATGGAGCAGTTCATCGTTCCTGAGGTCGAAGAGGAGGCTCCCTCGCTTCCCGAAGCCGCGTACGTCGAAACTTCGCTTCCCGAAGCTGCGTACGTTGAACCGCATCAGCCAGAACCCGCGCCAGACGTGGACGAGTATGCGGGTGCCTCGAGCATGGACGATCTGTCCGAGCTCGAATACATGGTGGAACCTGACGGATTCGAGCCATCGGCCGCCGTGCAAGAGACTTACGAGCCCTCAGCTCCAGCGCCGCAACCACCGCAGGAGGCCGCATATGTGCCACCAGCGGTGGATGACGACGGCTGGTCCACGGACCACGGAGGATCGAATTCTCCACTGCAGCCATTCACCGCCGTTGCCCCGATGTCGGAGCCAATCGTCGAGCATGTGGCAGCAGGCGCTCATTCTCCCTTCGACGTGATCGCCGTGCCGACCGAGGCCGAAGAAGCGCCGGGTGCTGAGGCCATACCGATTCCAAAATCAGCTTCTGCAATGGCGTTCGAGGACCTTCCCGCCCCACCGCTCGCTGAAGGCATTTTTACCAGTGCTGCGCGAGCACCAGGAGCAGAAGTCGTCGACGCAGCTGAAGCTGCTGCATCCTCGACTGCAATGGCTGGCGAAGTTATCGAGGACCTCGCTTCGTTGACCGAAGAGCTGAGCGCATCTCACGCCGGCGAGAACTGGCTGCTCGACGACACGTTCGTTCCGGACGCTACGCCGACCCGCGCTCCCATCGAGGGTGATCCGTTTGGTGACCTCGGCGATCTGCTCACCGACAGCTCGGACGACGACGAACGCAGCAGCGTTCTCAAGTTCCTTCGCCGCGACTGACGTGTCAGCAATACTGATCGGCGTCGTTGGTCTGTTTGTTGGTCTTGTCGTCGCCATCGTTGCCGAAGTCGTCCCCGATCGATCGGGTGGCGGGCACCCGATGGGAAGCTGTGGCTCGTGCGGCCACTCGATCTCGCGGAAGAGCTTGATTCGGATTCGCCGCCAGGCGTCTATATGTGAAATTTGCGGAACTCACGCGCCCGCATCTCGCCTCGCAGTCGTCCTGGTGACTGCGCTGTCGTTCGGGATTGTTGCCGCGATCGTCGGCAGCCGATGGCAGCTGATTCCGATCCTGCTGCTGACTGCATCTCTGATCGCGTTGTCCGCAGTCGATATGGTCAGATATCGCCTCCCAGACCGATTGGTTTTTCCATCGTTGGGTGCGTCCGTCGCCGTTCTTGGTGTGTTGTCGGTTGCAAACGATGCGGGGGATCACGTTCTTCGAGCGATCCTGACCGGGCTGGCGTACGCCGCGATGCTCTTCGTCTTCAACATGATCTACCCGGCCGGACTTGCGTTCGGAGACGTGAAGCTGGCGCTTCTGCTCGGACTGTTCCTGGGTTGGTCTGCCACCAACGGGATCGACGCCGCCCGTTTGGTGGTCTGGGCGTTGCTGATCGGCATGGTCCTCGGCATCTTCTCAGGTCTCTTCGTGGGCCTCGGACGCCGCTCATTCGGCCCTGGCTTTCTTCCTGATCCCGACTTCCCGCCCGCAGAAGACGGCACGCTCGATCCGCTGCTAAAGACGGCCTTCCCATTTGGGCCAGCTCTGGGGTTCTCGACGCTGGCGTTGGTTGTCACCTCCGACGTCGTGCTTTCCGCCGGGAGCATTCTCGCCTAATCAAGCGCCATGAATGGCGTTCAGCCTCGACCGGCGACATCTTGGAGGACGCAGAGCGAGGCGTAGACTCTTCTGGTGGATCCGCTCCGAACCGTTGATGTTGAACTTGGAGACCGGACGTACCCCGTCGAGATCGGCGCAGGTGCGCGTTATCGGCTTGCAGAACACGTGCCAGAGCGTGCGCGCCGCGTCGCGATCGTCACCCAAAAGAGCATCGGAGTGGAAGTCGACCCTGGTCTGTCGCATCAGGTGTTCTTCATCGACCAAGGTGAACACGCCAAGACGCTTTCGACGATCGAGGAACTGTGCCGTAAGTGGGCGCAGTGGGGACTCAATCGAAACGATATCGTCGTCGGGATCGGCGGAGGAATCGTCACTGATGTGGCCGGTTTTGCTGCCTCCGTCTATCACCGTGGGCTCCCAGTCATCCAGATACCAACCACGCTTCTCGGCCAGATCGATGCAGCTATTGGTGGGAAGACCGGGGTCAACCTCCCGGAGGGAAAGAACCTTGTGGGGGCCTACTTGCAGCCGCTGGCGGTCCTGTGTGATCTAGAGACATTGAACACACTTCCCCCTCGCCACTACCAGGCTGGACTCGGGGAGATGGCCAAGTACCACTTCCTCGACGACGGATCACTTAACACGCTTGAGCGCGAATCTTTGATTGATGGTCGGCTCGGGATCGATGCCCTAGCGGATCGAGTTGAGGCCTCTGTCAGGCTGAAGGCACAGGCGGTTTCAGCCGACGAGCGCGAGGGAGGGCAGCGGGCCCTTCTCAACTATGGCCACACTCTTGGCCACGCGCTCGAGACACATGGAGATCACGACCTCCTTCATGGTGAAGCAGTGGCTATCGGCATCGCCTATGCCGCCGAACTCGCACATGCCTTGGGCCGGATCGGTCGTGGCCGCGTAGAAGAACACCGACGGGTGCTTGCTTCCTACGATCTGCCGATGAGGCCACCTGGTACGCCACGTTTCGACGACCTGCTACCGATCATGCAGCGTGACAAGAAGGCGCTTGACGGAATCACCTTCATCCTGGATGGTCCGAACGGGTGCGAGGTGGTCGAGAACGTCGACCCCTCGGTTCTCGCCTCGAGCTACGAGCGGTTCGTGGAGTGAACCGCATCGTTAGAGTGGTCGAAGCCCTTGAAGCGAATGAGCTCGGGGCGCTGATCATCTCCGCCCCGAGCAACATCAGGTATTTGTCGGGCTTCACCGGGTCGAACGGCACGCTCGTGCTCCGGTCGAGTGGTGCCACCCTGCTGACGGACAGCCGCTACACGGCGCGCGCACACGCCGAGGTCGAGGCGGCCGGTGCAGAAGTCGACATCATCATCGCTCCTGGCACTGGGCAGAAGCGGCTGGTCGAACTGCTCGACGGAGTTGACGCTATTGGACTGGAGGCTTCCCACATCTCCTGGGCAGACGCGAACGAACTCCAAACTGCGCTCGGCGACACTCGGGGCGTTCCGACGACAGGCCTGATCGAAGAGCTCCGCGAGATCAAGAACAGCGGCGAGATCGAGCTCATGAAACAGGCCGCAGCCATCGCTGATGCCGCACTCAGTCGCCTCTTGGTCGACTTCGGGCCCGGGGTTTCAGAACGTGACGTGGCACAGCGTCTCGAACGACTTGTGCTCGCGGGTGGGGCTGATGCTCGCGGTGGCGAAACGATCGGGGCGTCGGGAGCTCACTCGGCTCGGCCGCATCATCAGGTCACGAGTCGGATCCTGGAAGAAGGCGACCTCGTGATCATCGACTTCGGCGCCGAGCTCGGCGGGTACCGATCGGACATGACGAGAACGTTCGTCCTCGGAGCTCCGAGCGACAAACAAACGGAGCTGCTCGAAGGCGTGAAGGTCGCCCAACAAGCCGGCGTGGACGCTGTGGGTGTTGGAGTTTCGGCGGCATCGATCGACTCGGCGTGCCGGACTCATCTCGATTCGATCGGCCTTGGCGAGTGGTTCACCCACGGGACAGGCCACGGAGTAGGTCTGGATATCCACGAAGCACCGTCGGTGAGTGCCAAGGGCACTGCTACGCTCGCTGCTGGCCACGTCATCACTGTCGAACCTGGTGCGTACATCCCCGAATTTGGGGGCGTACGTTGGGAAGACACCGTCGTGGTCACGACGAGCGGGGCTGAGCCTCTGACCCGCAGCGTCAAGCAGCCTGTCGTCACTTGACGATTCACAAATGTCTCGACGCGTACGAGGAGCAACATGGCCACCATCACGACCAATGATCTAAAGAACGGAATGCACCTCGACCTCGACGGTGACCTGGTTCAGGTACAGGCTTTTCAGCACGTGAAGCCTGGCAAGGGCGGCGCGTTCGTCAGGACGACGCTCAAGAACGTCCGCACCGGCTCTACCGTCGACAAGACGTTTCGTGCCGGTGAGAAGGTCATGCGAGCAATGGTCGACAAGCGCGATATGCAGTATCTCTACAAAGACGGCACGGACTTCGTCTTCATGGATAACGAGACCTACGACCAACGAAACGTAACGCCGGAGACACTTGGCGACGCCGCGAGTTTCATCATCGAAGGTCGCTCCGCAACCGTGTTGTTGTATGGGGAAGAGATCATCGGTACCGATCTTCCTGCATCCGTGCAGCTCACCATCTCCGAGACCGAGCCCGGAATCCAGGGCGATCGTTCTTCCGGCGGCACGAAGCCCGCCACTCTCGAGACCGGCAAGTCCGTCCAGGTTCCCTTGTTCATCAACATCGGCGATGTCGTCAAGGTCGACACGCGATCCGGCGATTACCTCTCCCGAGCGTGAACGATTCACCACTGCACCTGTCGCGTCGCGAGGATCGTGAGACCGGGTTGGCCCTGGTTTATGAAGCGGACATGACCGGCGACGACATGGCTGACGTCCTCGACCGAAACCACGCCGATGAAGACGACTACGGCACGACCGTCGCGGCTGGCGTCGCGGCAAATCTTGCCGACATCGACGAACGCATCGATGACGTCGCCGAAGACTGGACCGTGTCACGCATGCCA
>CAXMRH010000105.1:0-9935 GCA_964196045.1 uncultured Chthoniobacterales bacterium
GATCTGCGAAGCGCGCTTCGGCCAAGTCAACGGGTTCGGTCGTACCTGTTGCGCCATCGAGCCTCGTGACTGCAAACCGCACTGCGTTCCAGAGCTTGTTGGAAAAGTTCCGGCCGCCGTCGAACTTTGACGACGTATTGCGGGCCAGCGGAGCCGAATCGCTCGGTGCAACCACACCAGCAGCTACTCCGTAGGCACTGACCATGGTCTTGGACCGATCTCCCGGGCTCGTCTGCTCAGGACCGGCCACCAGATGGCCAGCCTTCGTGGTGATGAATTCGGGCGTGAAGGCGGTTCCCGTGTGTGGGCACACCATGTCGACGGGCATCCGCACGTCCTGCGTGTCCGTCGTCATCTGGACGAGCGTGAATCGCATGGCGTCAGCGCCGTGGCTGTAAATGATGTCTCGAGGGTCGACCCCGTTGCCAAGGCTCTTCGACATCTTCTGACCATGGCCGTCTTGCACCATCGCGTGAATGAAGACGTCGTTGAACGGGAGTTGTCCGTCCATGAAGTACCGGTTGAACATGACCATGCGGCTCACCCAGAGCGTGATGATCTCCCTGGCGGTGCTGAGCAGCGATGTTGGGTTGAACGTCTCGAGAAGGCTCGTGTCCCCACTGATCGTCTCGGGGAAGTCTTCGGGGTATGGCCAGCCCATGGTCGACATGGGCCACAGCGCAGACGAGAACCAGGTGTCCAGAACGTCGGGGTCGCGGACGAATCCATCCGCCTCGAGAGCCGCAACCAATGCGGCTTCGTCCATGGACGTATCTGCGCGGTCGAGCCGTTGAATGGTCGATTCGTTCGGTACACAGATGCTCTCGACGACCTCGGTGTCCGTGAGTCGGCGGGCAGTGTGCACGCCGCCCGCAGCCGACCAACGGCTCTCGACCACGACGGTGTCGCCCGATGCGACCCCATCGAGGGCGTTGGTGATGTCCTTACTTGCCTCCTCCGAGGCAACGGTGCGGTTCCACACCGGGATCTGATGACCCCACCACAGTTGGCGACTGATACACCAGTCTCGAATGCCCTCATGCCATTGCTGGAATGTTCTTGCGTAGCGGTCGGGTACGAAGCGCAATTGGCCATCGCCTGGCGCATCGGTGGCCTGGTGCTGGGGAGATAGGTCGGCTACTTGGTCTGGCCGTTGAGCCCGGAGTGCAGCGCCGCTCAAGCGGTCGTCTGAGGAGGCGACGTACCACTGGTCGGACAGCCAAGGTTCGATGGCTACGTGGCTTCGATAGCTGTGGCCGACCGAGTGGCTGTAGTCCACAACGCGCTCGAGTAATCCGTGTTGCTCGAACCAGTCCACTACGGCTGATCTCGCGTCTTCTCGGCTGAGACCGATGAAGGGACGGGCGTCCGCAGAGATCTCGTCCCAGCCGTATTGATCAGAAATGGTGGCGTCCGCGGCCATGACATTGATCGCGGGAAGGTCGTGCCGGAGCCCGATCTCCCAGTCGTTGGGGTCGTGGGCAGGGGTGACTTTGAGGAAGCCGCTCGACAATTTGGCCTTTGGATCATCGCTGTCCGGATCGCTGAGAACGACGTGATCATCCTCGATGATCGGAATCACGCGGCCCACGATCGGAAGCACGACGTTCTTGCCACGAAGCTCGCTGGCCCGTGGGTGGTTCGGATTCACCGCGATAGCTGTGTCGCCGAACATCGTTTCCGGGCGGGTCGTCGCCACAGTTACGTGGGTTGTGCCGTCCGCAAGAGGGCCGCCCTCCAAGGGGTATTGGAGGTACCACATGTGGCCCTGGACGTCCTCCATCTCGACCTCGTCGTCGGAAAGCGCCGTGCCTGTGGCAGGGTCCCAGTTGACGAGTCGTTTGCCGCGGTAGATCAGCCCGTCGCGAAAGAGTGTGTAGAAGCCATGGCGCACCGCGGTGGCACACATGGGGTCCATCGTGAAACGGGTCCGGTCGTAGTCACAGCTGGCACCGATCTGGTTGAGCTGTTCGAGGATGACGGCCTCGTACTCGTCCTTCCATTCCTGCGTCTTCTCGATGAAGGCGTCGCGGCCCATGTCGAGACGTTTCGTGCCTTGCTGCAGAAGTCGCTTCTCCACGACGGTCTGGGTCGCGATGCCTGCATGATCGGTGCCGGGCATCCACAGCGTGTTGAAGCCGCGCATTCGGTGATAACGCACGAGTACGTCTTGCAACGTGTTGTTGAGCGCATGACCGAGGTGCAGGGCGGCAGTTACGTTGGGAGGCGGAATGACGACGCTGTAGGGAAGTGCGTCCCCAGCAGGCTCCGCATGAAACGCTCCATCTTGCATCCATCGGGCAGACGCGAGGTGTTCGTTGTCGGCCGGCACATAGACCTTGGCGAGTTCAGGAAGTGTGTCGCTCATGAGCTAGCCAGGCTACTGGCGGGGCTCACCGGCACGCGGCGACCGGATCGTCGATTCGACGAGTGGCTAGGAGGCGTTGCTGCGTGCGTCGATCAGCTGAGCAACCTCGTTGGCAAGGCGGGGGCACTGGTCGAGCAGTGACCTGAACTCGCGACTCGACATGACCACAATGTCGACATCATCGTGAGCGATGAGCGACGCATTGCGAGGGTCGCCCTTGAGTAACGAGATCTCACCGAGAATCGCGCCCGATCCGACCGTTGCGATGACCTCTTCGTTGCGCACGACATCTGCTGTGCCGGAGATCACGACGACGGCTTCTCGACCGATGCTTCCTTCGGCTGCGAATCGTTGGCCAGCTTCGATGTGGGCGATTGTTCCGAGATGGCTGAGTGCAGCCATCTCCTGGTCGGAGAACGTTCCGTCCAGAGATTTGGCGATAGCAGGGTGGATGTTACGTGTTCGGCGTGAAAGGAACGAAAACATGAGAGCTTCCAGAGGGGTTAGGCGAATACTTCAATCGTAAGAATCACAACCTCGTCGGGGAGGGTTTTGTGCCCGCTGGCATGCGTGTCATCCGACACCCCTCCGCGCCGATCTCGGGTACGTTGCGGAGGTGGCTACGTCCTATATCGGAAAGTCCGTCTCTCGTCCGGAAGATCCTGAACTGCTCCGCGGTGAGCGGGCATTCGTCGCCGACCTCGACAACGAGCTCCTTCGTGATGACTTCGGCGAATCGACGATTGCCGAGGTCGTGTTTGTTCGGTCGCCATTTGCTCACGCTCGAATCGGGGCGGTGTTTGTCGCAGAAGCGAAACGAGCAGCCGGGGTTCTTGCCGTCGTCAGCGCAGCCGACCACGACGTCGTGCCAGCCGGCTCAGTGCTTCCGGACTTCTACGATGCTCGCTACGCGATGCCAATTCTCGCCGAGGGCACAGTTCGTTATGTAGGGGAGCCAGTTGTCGCAGTCGTCGCCGAGACCGTCGCACAGGCGCTCGATGCAAGCGAGTTGGTCGAGATCGAGTGGGAACCTCTCGAGGCCATCATCGACGTGAACGATGCGTTGACGGACACGACGGTGCTTTTTGACGCCACGAACCGGGCACGAATTCGAGGTGTCGATGGTGGTGGTAAGCCGACGAATGTTGTTCTCGCCGGTCGCGACGAACACGAGCCCTCCGAGTTCATTGCGGAGATCGATCTGAGGCGACGTTTCTGGAATCCGCGGCAGTTACCGACACCGATCGAGCCCTATGCGCAGGTGACGACATGGGACGCTGCCGGACATCTTCACGTCTGGGCAGCGACTCAGCGTCCACACGGCTTTCGAGACCAACTGGCCGACGTTTACCAACTCGATCCGGGCACGGTGCACGTGACGGCGCCAGCTGTCGGAGGGGGCTTTGGTGGCAAGGTGAGTCGGACACCTGACGAGCATGTGTTGCCGTTGCTCTCGAGAATCGCGGGGCGACCGGTCCGTTGGGTCCAGACCCGAAGTGAGTATTTCCAGGGTGCCACGCAGGGCCGCGGCGAACAGATGGATTTCCGGCTCGCAGGTTCGACCGACGGACGGATCTCCGCAATTCGGTGTGACGTGCTGAAGGACTGTGGTGCCTATCCGGGGGTCGGTGGGGCACTGCCGAGTCGCTTCAACGCGATCGGCGCAAGTGGCCCGTACGACATTGGCCATGTCGAATTCGGTTCGATTTCTGTGGTGACGAACGCTCCCCAGGTGTCGGCGTTTCGCGGGGCGGGCCGAGCCGCGTACCTTGCCGCGCTCGAAAGACTGATCGACATCTACGCGGCCGAGATCGAGATGGATCCAGCGGAGGTTCGGCGTCGCAACCTCGTGCGGCCCGAGCAGATGCCCTTCACCTCGGCGACGGGTGCTGTCTATGACGAAGCCGACTATGCGGGTGATCTCGAGCGGGCGTTGGAGGCCGTCGGGTACGACAAGTTGCGCGTCGAACAAGCGGCATTGCGTGAAGCGGGGAATGTTTCTCAGGTCGGTATTGGCATCGCGACGTATCACCTGCAAACCGTCGGAGCGGGTGGCAGTGAAGAGGCGCGAGTCGAGATCACGCCCAGTGGCGGCGCAATTGTGTACACCGGCACGACGTCGCAGGGGCACGGCCACGACGCGACTTGGGCGCAAATCGCGGCGGACGAGCTCGGAATGTCAATTGCTGACATCGTGGTGCTCGAGGGTTCGACCGACCACACGGCGACGGGGGTCGGCGCCGTTGGATCGCGCTCGCTGCAGACCGCCGGGATCGCGATCAAGAACGCATCCGGAACGCTCGTAGAGCGAGCGAAGTTGGCGGGGGCAGCCCTCCTCGAAGCAGCTTCAGCCGACATCGAGTGCACCATCGTGGACTCCGGTGGCGCTCCTCAGGCTCGCTTTCATGTTGCCGGCGTTCCATCGGTGTACGTGGGCTGGTCAGATGTTGCCGCTCATGCTTCTGCGTTGGGCCAGGAGGACGAGTTGGTGTGCGGTGAGACCCACAACGTGGGGGACAACACGACCTATCCATCAGGAACTCACATTGCGGTGGTCGACGTCGACACCGAGACCGGAGCGGTCGCGCTTCGCCGCTTTGTGGGAGTCGACGATGTCGGCGTTCGGGTCAACCCGATGATCGTCGAGGGGCAGCTGCATGGTGGTATCGCTTCAGGCATCAGCCAGGTTCTCGGAGAGGAGATGCGGTACGACGAAGATGGCAATCCACTGACGACGAACTTCGCCGACTACCCGATCGTCACTGCTGCGCAAATGCCATTCTTCGAGTTGGCTGCATCCGAGACGCCGAGCTCGTTCAATGACTTGGCCGCGAAAGGAGTGGGCGAGTCGGGGATCGTCGGGGCGATGCCCGCCCTTCATAACGCCATTGTCGATGCCGTCCGGCATCTGGGGGTCGAACACATCGAATTGCCCTGCACCCCGCACCGTGTTTGGCAAGCCATCCACACCGCTGGGTAGGCGATCAACTCGAGCAGCGATGGGTATGAGGCGCTGAAACGTCACGATTGAGACTGAATTTGGTCTTTCGTGTGTCGCGTGGAATATCTCATTCGGTAGGATTAGTTACCGATGGGTAACTTGTGATATCAATTCTCCGCCCGGGAAGCCGATCGGACCACACCAACCTGAGGAGCAATCATGGCTGAGTTCTCACTCGATCTCAACGAAGACCAGATCCAGCTCAAGAAGTGGGTGCACGGTTTTGCCGAGGACGTCATGCGGCCAGCCGGCCAAGAGTGGGACGAGCGCGAAGAAACGCCGTGGCCGATCATCCAGGAAGCCGCCAAGATTGGGTTGTACGGCTGGGAGATCATGGCCGAAACGATGATGAATGACCCCACAGGTATCTCACCAATGGTCTTGCTCGAAGAGCTCTATTGGGGAGACGCCGGCATCGCCATGTCGCTCATGGGTTCAGGTCTCGCTGCGGCTGGAATCGCCGCTGCCGGTTCCCCTGAACAGGTGATGGAGTGGGTTCCTCAGTGCTACGGCACCGCGGACGACATCAAGCTCGGCGCGTTCTGTTCCTCGGAACCCGACGCCGGGTCAGACGTCTCCGCCATCCGAACGAACGCCAAGTACGACGAGGCCAAGGACGAGTGGACCATTAATGGTGTGAAGACGTGGATCACGAACGGCGGAATTGCCGACATCCACGTCATCGTCGCAGTCGTCGACCCTGAGCTCGGCACAAAAGGTCACGCCAGTTTCATCGTGCCAGCAGAGGCGAAGCTCGACGGATCGCTGCGTCAGGGCCAGAAGTTCAAGAAACACGGCATCCGAGCAAGCCATACCGCCGAGGTCATCCTCGAAGACGTGAAAGTTCCTGGCTCGTTCCTTCTCGGTGGAAAGGAGCGGATGGATGCCAAGCACGCGAAGTTACGCGAGGGCGACGGGGGTTCGGTCAGCAACTCGGCGATGAAGACGTTCGAGTCGACCCGTCCTGCCGTCGGTGCGCAGGCCGTTGGCATCGCCCGCGCTGCATATGAGTATTCACTCGGGTACGCCAAGGAGCGGGTGCAGTTTGGCCGTCCGATCATCCAGAACCAATCGATTGCCTTCATGCTCGCCGACATGATCACCGAGATCGACGCCTCACGTTTGCTCGTACATCGCGCCGCGTGGCTCTCAAAGAACGGCGAGTTCACGAACGCCGAAGGCTCGATGGCGAAGCTCAAGGCCGGACGCACCGCTACTTGGGTGACCGAGCGGGCAATCCAGATTCTCGGCGGCTACGGCTACATCCGGGACTTCCCGGTCGAGCGCTTCCATCGGGACGCGAAGATCCACGACATCTTCGAAGGCACTGAGCAGATCCAACAGCTCGTGATCAGCCGAGCCATCTCCGGCATGCGCATCGAGTAGCTCTGAGCGTTGATATTACAACGTTCATGTGATTTGGAAGTAAGACGCCACAGGTCTCACCCCGAGACGCTTCCCGTTGCCCGAAACTGGGTTTGTCCCTAGTTTGTCCCTAGTTTTTCTGGTACCGTCGCTAGCGTGGCGTCTATACGGGAGAAACGGCCGGGGTATTGGGAAGTTCGGGTCTTCGTTGGTTATGACGACGACGGCAAGCCCGTCCAGGCTTCGCGGACCGTCAAAGGCGGAAAGCGTGACGCCGAGAGGCTGGCCGCGCAGCTCGCCTCGCGGCCAGCACCGAATTCGGGGAAGCTGACGGTTGCTGAACTTCTTGATGAGTACATGGCGCATAAGAGCCAGTCGTGGTCGTTGTCGTCGCAGCGTGACTATGCGAGCCGGGCCGCACGGATCAAGAAGGACTCCATAGCCAAGCGGCTCGTCGCCCGAGTCACCGTCGTCGAGGTCGATCGCTGGCACCTGCGGATGCATGATGCAGGTGTGGGGCCGTCCCAAATCCGCAACCTACACACGTTGTTGCGGGCGGCGTTCGGGCAGGCGGTCCGTTGGGAGTACCTGTCGTCGAACCCGGTTGCTGGCGCCAACCTGCAGCGGCGCAAGAGGGTGCCTCGGGGCGTGATGTCGGTCGACGACGTGAATGCGATCCTGGTTGCTTCCGAGACGGTTCATCCGTGGGCGCCGTTGGCGTTTCGGGTGGCCTCGGTGGCGGGCGCCCGAAGATCCGAGATCGCGGCGATCAGCTGGGATCGGATTGTGGACGGTCGGCTCGTCGTTGATCGTGCGGTGACCACCGATCGTTCGAAGCCGGGTGGTGACCGGGAGCGCCTTGTGGTGTCGCCGACCAAGACGGGGGAGCGCCGTTCCCTGGCGCTTGACGAGCAGACGCTTGAGATGCTCGCAGCAGCGAAGGCTGAGCGTGCTGAGTTCTCGCCGTGGGTATTTGGCGAGGACCAGACGCCGCCGAGCCCGGACAAGATTGGCTGGTGGTGGAGCCGCACTCGCAAGCTGGCCGGGATCGACAAAACGTGGCGGCTGCATGATCTTCGCCATTGGTCGGCAACTCACGCGATCGCTGGCGGTCACAACGTGCGTTCGGTAGCAGCACGATTGGGCCACGCTGACCCGACCACTACCATGCGAACATACGCCCACGCGCTTGAGGGCTTCGACCAGGCGATCGCCGACACTGTCGCCGGGGTGCTTGACGGCGAGGTGGACTCATGACTGACTCGGAACGAAGGGTTGTAGTGACGCTCCCCGCCGACGTGAACCAGGTCGATGAAACGGGCTACGTGTGGGCGTTCCTCAGCGATTCCGCCGAGCCCGGCCGGGTGTCGACCGGTTCGATCATCGTGGCCGGCGATTCCGAGGAGCCGTTCCTTGCTCGTGTCGTCGACATTGTCGACGGCCCTGGTGGTGACTCGATCGTGCACCTCGATGTGCTCGGCGTTCCCGACCAGACCATCGACGAACTGCGTCACGTCGGGTTGCTTCCGACGTAGTTCGCCTTCGGCAGCAGACCACGAACGAGTAGAGCGAGCTCGTCCCTCGGCACGCGCAAACAGCGTCCGAGCTGCACGACGGGAAGCCCGGCTTCCCCATCGGTGATGCGATACTGCCGAGCGAGCTGGTAGCCGAGCGTTCTGCTGATCCGTAGGTACGCGGCGGCCTCCTCGACTGTCAGTAGTTCTGGGTAGTCGTTCAGTTCAAGTTCCATTGGTGTTCCTTCGTGAGCGCCGATCGAACGCAAGCACCGTTCGAGAATGCGGCCGGGCAAGCACATGAGACCAGTCTCAGCCTTTGTCCAACGAGGGACAGTTCCAGCACGCGAAAGGGACACAGCAACCAGAGAAGGCGAGTCCCGCGACCGCCAAGACGTCGTGCGACAGCATCAGTCGCGCACGCCCACCGAGAGCCCTCAGGAGACAGGACTGCGGGTCATCTCAACTCATGATTTCCGAACGGAGAGAGGCATGACACAACTGGAGGTCCTGCGGACCTCCCCGAATCGTGAGATGGGCGTCCATCTCACAACGCGCTCACGGACTCATCTCACAATTCGACAGACGGAGCTGCCCAACGGGCAGCTCCAGATGTGTCATGCCTTTTCCCGTGGCCAGATCATGAGATGAGATGACCGTGGACTTGCGCCCCTACAGACTCCTGTGTTTGCGCCGATTTCGGCGCTCGAGTGTTCGGGGGGAGGTGGTGCAAATCGACGTTGTTTCTGTGGTCAGGGCCGTTTCTTCCAACGTCGATCTAACGCCCTGCCGTCTTCATGGCGGTTTGGGCCGATCAGATCGCTGTCGGTTGCTCTTGGTGGTGGTGTCGTGAAGGGCCATGTGGCGAAGCGTCAGTGGAAGACGAAGTCAGGTATCAAGACCGGTTGGTATGTGGTGCTCGACATCGGCCGTGATCTGGACGGGAAGCGGCGGCAGAAGTGGCATGGCGGATTTGCGACTCGCACTGAGGCCGAAGGGCATCGGGTGTCGTTGGTTGCTGAGCTGGCCGCCGGAGCCTATGTCGAGCCGAGCACGGTCACTCTCGACGAGTGGGTGAGCGGCGGTTGGTGGGCGTTGCTTCAAGATCGAGTGAAGGCGTCAACGGCAGCCGCCTATGAGGCGAATCTTCGCCACCACGTTCTGCCTTCGCTTGGTCGCGTCCGACTCACCAGTCTGCGGGCCGAGCATCTGAACCGGCTTTACACCCGGCTGCTGCAAGATGGCCGGATCGACGGTCAAGGCGGCCTCAGCCCCCATACCGTCCGCAATGTTCACGTCATCGTGCATCTCCTTTTGAGAGACGCCTGCTCGGCCGGGCTGATCGCCCGCAACGTTGCTGAAGTCGCCACACCGCCACCGCGGCGTTCGCCGCGGACGGCGCAGATGCGGTTCTGGCAGCCACACCAACTTCGTCTCTTCCTCGCGGCAGTGGAAGGAGAGCATCTCGAAGCGGCCTGGCACCTTGCAGCACTCACCGGGATGCGTAGAGGCGAGATCGCGGCGCTGCGCTGGGACGACATCGACGCCGTCAACCAACGTGTCTACGTTCGTCAGACACGCAGCCGGATCGGTACCGAGATGGTCCTGAGTTCACCCAAGAGCGGCTACGGCCGCCTCATCGACTTGGACGCCGAGACAACGCGTCGGCTCGTCGAGCATGGTGAGC
>CAXMRH010000106.1:0-11328 GCA_964196045.1 uncultured Chthoniobacterales bacterium
GGTTGCCGGTATCCAAGCCGCGAAACGAACCTCGGATCTGGTTCCCTTGTGCCATCCGCTTCTGATCGGCGCCGTCAACGTGAACTTCGAGATTGGTGATGCGTACATCGACGTCGAGGCTTCGGTCGAGACCGTGGGTCGCACGGGCGTCGAGATGGAGGCGCTTACCGCGTGTTCGGTCGCTGGTCTGACGATCTATGACATGTGCAAGTCGCTCGATAAGTCGATGACGATCACGCGGGTCGCGCTGTGGGAGAAGACAGGCGGCAAAAGTGGCACTTATCACCGGAGTCCTGCCGATAACTGACGACGGCTGGGCGATATCGTGGCGACGGTCACCCCCCACTAGAGAGACGTTCCGCCGCCAATGTTATTTCTTGTCATCCCCATCATCGCGCTCGGTTGGGCGGGATGGCTCTGGTCGTGGGGCCGCGGCCGCTACGTGTCCAACGCAGGTCTCGGGCTTCCTGGCAATCCGCTTGCACCGCGTCCGATGACCGCGTTGTCGCTGCCCCGGACCGCAAACATGGCGCGGCGTCGGCGCCGTGAGGTGCTCGGAGCTCTCGCTTTGCTGGTATTGCTGACGTTTCTATTGGCACGCGCCTGGTCGTTCCTTTGGACTCTTCAGGTAGTGGCCGATGTGTCGTTCCTCGCCTATGGGTGGGCCGTGCTCTCGATCGAACGTCCGAGCGCCGTCTCGCGCGAAGAACGAGCGGTCTTGCGTTCGAGCCTGCAGCCCGTTCTCGACCTGAGGCGTGATCGCGTACAACCAGGCCCTCGTTCCGACGCCTGACGCAGTCCCGTTCCTGTCTTGGTAAAGTGAGCGCCCCCAAAGGGGATGTAGCTCAGTTGGTAGAGCGCCTCGGTCGCATCGAGGAGGCCAGGGGTTCGATTCCCCTCATCTCCACGCCGTTCGCTTCGCTTGCTAACCGAGTTTCATGCGCATGGCGCCTGAAACGTCGACACTGTGGCCGCCCGCTGGGCGCCGAAACGCTCCTGGTGGCGCCGTCCGCTTGGCTCACACCGAGCTTCTCGCCGGGCGCCTGAACCGCGAGGGGTCAGACCCCTATTTGGCCAATGAACCGCGAGGGGTCTGACCCCTATTTGGCCAAAACGGCGATGGCTCCCTTCGTAATTCAACGATTCGGAACCAAGGCGAACCAAGGGGCCTGACCCCTTACGTCGTATGTTGCGGCCGGCCAGACCAACGATCACGTGTATACGCACCAAGAGACACCAGCTCCCGAGGGAGTGAGGGACGAACGACCGGGCGCCGCCTTAGGCGCAGCCGCAGAGCATCCAAAAGCGAAGCGACGATGCGATTGCCGGGAGCGAGGAACGAGCGGGAAACAGGGACGGAGCAGCGGGGGTGCCGCCAGGGAGCCGCGTCGCCGAAGGCGAGTGCGGATGTAAGCGCGAAAGTGGCCTGCCCCACGGTGGCGGAACCAGGGGCAGGCCTCGTCAAGACGGAGGTGGCGGAACCCCCATGTTGTCTCGACGATTCGTGCGTCGAGGACGGCGGGTCATCGACGGCGAAATGTCTGTGGTGAGTTTGATCGACCCATGGACGGGACTCCAAATCGAGTCGCCTGCAAGCCACTGCAGAGTAGTTTAACCTTGAAACGTTCGTCCTTCGTTGGCGTGCAAATTGTCACTGTTGACCGGCACTCCTCGTCGTCGTCAGCGGGCGATGTTTTCTGCAGCTCCGCGACCCGGCTAGCGTTCTGAAATGTTCCGACACGTTGTCATGATGCAACTCGCCCCTCACGCAACCGATGAGAACGTCGATGCGCTCGTGCAAGGGCTGCACTCGCTCCCGGCACTCATCCCCGAAATTCGAACGTACTCGGTCGGTCTCGACGCAGGTCTGGTGGAGGGAAACTTCGATCTCGTCGTCGTGGGCGATTTCGACGACGTCGACGGGTATCTCGCGTACAACGCCAACGCCGATCACCAGGCACTGCTCGCCGAACGCATCAAGCCGTTCATCGCAGGGCGTTCTGCTGTGCAGTACATCACGGAGTAGCGGTGCTAACGGCCACCCGAGTGCATTCGCGCGCCGCTCTCAGCCCTTCATCAACCCAATGTCTTGTGGCGGAACTCCGGTGATCCACAGATCCTCGAGTTGCTCCACGTATCGAACAAACCGGTATTTGTCCTCGATGCCGTCGGTTCTCCTGGGCTCCACATGAGAGGGCCCCGGTGCCGTTCGCACATTGATGAAGCTGCAGACATCTCGCGAGAAGGCCAGGTCGGTCTCCTCGGAAAGCTGATCTTGAGTGGTGACGTCAGCAGTGTGGGGCACGCCGCAGGATGCGGCGATGGATGCCAAGTTCGAGGTGTGGCTCGTGGCCGTCGTTCGGCGGCCGTTTGCTCCCCATCCGATCGACTCATATACCCCGTTGTCCACGACGAAGACGACCAGGTTGCTGGGGCAGTGTTGACCCATTGCGACGAGTTGGCCGAGTTCCATGAGCACCGATCCGTCGCCGTCGAGGCACACAACCTTTCGATGAGGTAGCGCCAGGGCAAGCCCGAGCGCCAGTCCGACAACATCGCCCATCTGCCCCAGGTGAGCCGAGCGCGGATGTTCCTCGGTGTGGTGGGCCCACTCGAAAGACACCGCACCGATGTAGGTGGACATCACGAGGGCGTCATCGGGAATTTTTGACGCGAGAAACCCCAGCCAATCGAATCGTTCGAGCGTCATCAATTCGCCCTCTCGTCGTCCCAGACACAATCGCCAGATATCAACACCGCGACCGGGTGTAGGGAGGCTTCCGAGAGCCGCTTGGCCCGAACGATGGATTTTCTCAGATCCTCGACATGACGAACTACGAGGTATTTGACCCGAAGTGCTTGTAGCAATGGCTCCGCCACGATGCCATGTGGTATTCCCCAGTGTTCGGTCTCCCCGACGTCACCCCGGTATGAACACAGGAGCGTGACTGGGACCCCCGTACCCAGCGAGATCCGTGCGATGTACTCGCTCGCGACGCGGATCCCGCTGTTCTCCATGATGAGCGCCGACTTCTTCCCACCGAGCCAAGCACCAGCACACATGGAGAAGGCAACTCCTTCGTTGCATGCAGGGGCGTAGTGAAACGAGTCGTTCTGTTCAACGAGCTCGTGCAGGTTTCGTTGCCATCCGTCAGGAAGTCCCGACACGAAATCGATTCCTGCATCTTCGAGACCGAGAATTGCTTCCTCGGCTGCGTGCTCCAGCATGAGTCTCCCTTGCTCATCGGCGACTCGATAGATAGTAGGCACGCCCTCTGCGAGACTGCTGTGAGTAGCACCGACGCATCTCTACCCTGCCCTAATGCCCGCCACCCTCAGGACGTTCGGAGCGGGTATGCGCCTCGCCGAAGCGGGTGTCGTCCAAGCCGACTACGGTCAGATCGTGAACGCGATTTTTGAGCAGGCCGATCTGGCAATCGTCGGTGGCACCGTCGTGTCCTGCGACGGTTCGGATCCTCGCCTGGCCAGTGTGGCGGTGCGAGATGGAGTCGTGGTCGACATTGTCGACGGCGACCAGACCATCGATGCCCGACGCACTATCGATGCGTCGGGATCGGCAGTGCTTCCGGGCTTTGTCGACTCTCATACACACATTGCATCCAACATGTTGCTGCGGGGCCTACTGGAAGACACCGAACTGTTTGCATGGCTCGACACCATGTGGCGGCTCAAGCAGAACTTCGATCACGAAACCCTGTACTGGGCTTCGATGTGTGGACTCGTCGAGATGGCCAAGTCCGGGATCACCTGTTTCAACGAACATTTTGATGCCTACGCAGTGACGCCGCAGGTGCGGGCACTGGAGGAGATCCACCTTCGAGCGACACTCGGCTACGGCTTCGCCGATGGGGGCGTGTACGCGGACGTTGCCGACTGGTCATGGGCGGCGCTCGCCGATTTCGATGCCGCCAGCATCGGTGCTGTCGACATCGACGGCGACCGAGTGCGTCTTGCTCTGTCACCGCACGCTCCATACTCGTGCAGCGAGCCCATGTGGCGAGAGGTTCGAGCTCTTGCCAATGACCGCCAGCTACCTATCCACGCACACATCGCAGAGGGCCTGCGTGAGAGTGCGTTTATGGAAGCGACGTACGGAAAGACAACCGTGCAGTGGCTAAACGACATTGGTTTTCTTTCGAGCGACATCACCGCAGCTCATTGCACGCAGCTCACGCCGACCGACATGAGGCTGCTCGCTGAGCATGATGTCAAGGTGGCCCATTGTCCCATCTGTAATGCCAAACTCGTCTCGGGAACCATGGATCTTCAGGGTCTCCTGGCGGCAGGGGTGACCGTCGGTCTTGCCACAGACGGACCGGCGAGCCACAACACGCTCGATACCTTCCAGGAGATGAAGTTCGCCGCGATCACCCACAAGCAGTCGACGGGCGACCCTACATTCCTGACGACCCGCGAGGTGCTCGGCATGGCTACTGCGGGCTCGGCCAACGCCATGCATCGACCAGAGTTAGGCACGGTGACGCTGGGCGCTCCCGCCGACCTCACAATCGTTGATCTGAGCGGCGCTCACGTGGCGCCGCTCTACGACATCGAGGCCGCACTGGTGTACGGCAGCCGAGCCGACGACGTGACACACACCATCGTCGGCGGGCGAATCGTGCTCGACAATCGAGAAGTTGTGGGTGTCGATGAGGAGCAGATCGTGGCCCGCTTCTCCGAGCATGCGAGCGTTTTACGCGATCGCTCACTCTGAATCGGCGCTCCTCGAGTCGTGCGGCTAGGGTGCGCTTCAGTAGGTTCTTCGACGTCGAGGGGGTATCGGCAGATGGACATGGAGACATTTCTCAAGGTCATTCCAAAGATAAGCCTGCACGTCCATCTCATGGGGTCTGTGCAGGCCCAGACGGCGGTCGACTTGTGCCAGAAGCACGATGTTGCCTTGCCTGACTTCGACGAACCCGAAGACCTCTACGACTATCCCGACATCTACAAGTTCTTGCACATGTACGACAACACTGCGCTAGGTGTCATCGATCGGGAGGACTTCGAACGTATCGCGTACGAGACGCTCACCGAAGCAGCCGAGCACAACGTGCGCCATCGAGAAATGTCCTTCAACCCAACGACCCACATGGCGGCGGGTGTGTCGTATCAG
This sequence comes from uncultured Chthoniobacterales bacterium, assembly GCA_964196045.1. GTDB lineage: Bacteria > Actinomycetota > Acidimicrobiia > Acidimicrobiales > SHLQ01 > SHLQ01. Next base: position 5,138 of record CAXMRH010000106.1, read on the forward strand.
ACGTGCGTCGATGGCCTCATCGACGGCATCAACGCCGCCCGCGTCGACCATGGGATCGAGTGCCGTTTGATCGGCGCGATCAATCGAATGGAGTCACCCGAACTCGCGGTCGAAATGGTGGAGACCCTGCTGGCAAACCCGAGGGATGAAGTCATCGGTATCGGCCTTGACTATGCCGAGGCCAACTTCCCGCCAGAGCAATTCTGGAGGGCATACCAAATGGCTGATCAAGCCGGGCTTCGGCTGACTGCCCATCAGGCCGAGGATGCGTCGCCCCGAAATATCGAGACCTGCCTCGATCTCCTGGGATGCGATCGAGTCGACCACGGATACCACGTGGTCGAGGATGAGGCGATCATGCGGCGCTGCCGTGACGAAGGGGTCGTCTTCACCTGTACCCCTGTGTCGACCGCTTGGGTGTACTTCAACGACGACTTCGACAACCATCCGATACGCCAAATGCGCGAGTTTGGACTGAAGATCAGCCTCGATTGCGACGATCCGCCCATGTTCAAGACAGACCCGACCAAGGACCTGGTCATGGCGCACAACCACATGGGCTTCGAAGTGGAAGACTTTCGCCAATGCATGCTCAACGGAATCGACGGGGCGTGGATCGACGAGCCAGACAAACGAACGATGAGACGCGAGTGGGCTCGAGAATTCGACACGCTCGCAGCGCAGTTGACCACGTAGGCATTCAGAACTCGGAACACAGAAATTCCCAGGAGGGGTAACCACACATGCAGAAAGACAAGAAGTCCGGCCTTATTCTCCCAGCAAGCGCCAGCGTCTCACGTAGGCAGGCGCTCAAGATGGGTGGTTTGGGCATCGGTGGGCTCACGCTCGGGGGAACATTTCTCGCGGCGTGCGGCAGCGATGACGATGACGACGTGGCGACCACGACTACTGCCGCCACTGCGACCACTGCTGCCGCAGCCACCGGTGGCGACGCACTTGAGAGCATCAAAGCCCACTGGGTGTATGTCGGCCCCGCCAACGACGGTGGCTGGACCCAGGAGCACGAGCGTGGTCGTCAGCAGGCCCAGGCGGCACTGGGCGACAAGATGGAGTCGGCGTTCACACCGGACATCCTCTTTGACGCTGGCACGACCCAGTTGTTCGATCAACTGGCCTCGGATGGTAACCACATCATCTTCGCCAACACCGAGTACGCCGGCCTGCTTAGCGAAGTCGCCGAGCAACACCGCGAGACGAAGTTTGTCGAGGCCAATGGCCACGTCTACACCGAGAACGAATTCGGCTTCTACCTCGCCCATGAACCCACGGCTTACCTGATGGGCGTGGCCGCAGGAATGCTCTCGCCAACAGGCCGCATTGGCTACATCGGTGCGTTCCCATCGGCAACTGCATTCAACGATGTCAACGGCCTGCTCCTCGGTGCGCGAACAGTGAATCCCGACGCAACCGTCGAGACGGTTCTCGTCAACAGCTTCTTCGACCCTCAGGCAGCTGCTCAGGCGTCAGATGCCCTGCTCAACAATGGTGTCGACTTCCTAATGGGCGTCATGGACGAGCCGACGTACCTGCAAATCGCTGAGGAAGCCGGAGTATGGGCTGGCTATTGGAACCTCGATGGCCGCGAAAATGCGCCAACGAAGTACGTCAACAACTACGACCTCACGCAGTTTGGTAACTTCTACCAGTCCCAGTGTGAAGCCGTGCTTGCAGGGACATGGAGCGCTCCTTCTGAAGTAGTTTTGCTCGACACTCCGCTCGCCGGTTGGGGCGACGAGGTCCCCCAGGAGGTGCAGGACGCGGTCAACGCCGCCGCCGGAGAGCTCTCGAGTGGTGCACTACGTGTGTACGAAGGACCACTGACCGACAACGCCGGCGCTGTGCGACTGGCAGAGGGCGAAGTGCTCGACGAGCAAGGTGCGTACAACATTGACTGGGCAGTTGAAGGTGTTTCGGGAATCTGATTTCCTGTGACTGACGCAGCACCAGCCGCGATTGAGGCGCGTGGCATCTCCAAGTCATTCGGAGGTGTCCACGCGCTCGACGCGGTCGATTTCGAGGCGCGGTTGGGTGAAGTACACGCCCTCCTTGGCGAAAACGGCGCTGGCAAGACAACGTTGTCGAACATTTTTGCCGGCATCTACCGATCTGACGGCGGAGAATTGCTGGTCGACGGCTCGACGTATGATTTCAAGAACCCGTCGCAGTCCATCGATGCCGGTGTCGGCATGGTGCATCAACACTTCCGCCTCGTCGAGACGATGACCGTTGCCGAGAACATTCACCTCGGCTGGCCAGAAACGCCGAAGGTCATCAGCCAACGAGCCCTCATTGAACGCACGAAACGTTTCATGGACGAGATTGGCTTGCATGTTGATCCCACCGCCAAGATTTGGCAACTGTCGGTCGGCGAACAGCAGCGCGTGGAAATCCTTCGCGTCCTTGCTAGAGGTGCCCGCGTCCTCATTCTTGATGAACCAACGGCGGTTCTCACCTCACATGAAGCGCTCGAGTTGTTCGACGTCATGCGCCAACTTGTCGACGGCGGACGCACTGTCATCTTCATTAGCCACAAGCTCAACGAGGTACTCCACGTCTCAGACCGCATCACCGTCTTACGAAACGGCAAACTCGAGATAACGCGTGATACGCAAGGAGCCACCGCTCGTGAATTGGCCCGCCTGATGACTGGCGAAGAAACGGACCTCAAGGTTGAGCATCGTGAAGTCACCGGCGAGCCGATCCTCGAACTTCGTGGCGTGAGTGCGCTCAATGAACGAGGGGTCGAGGCTCTCCATGGCGTTGACCTGACGGTGCGTGCCGGCGAGATCGTCGGTATTGCTGGAGTGTCGGGCAACGGGCAGACCGAGCTCGCCGAGTCAATCTCTGCACTTCGACGCGTCGAGAGTGGAACGATCTCGGTCGACGGCAAGGACGTCACAAACGGATCGGTGCGAGCCATCATCAACATGGGTGTCGGACAAATCCCCGAGGACCGCATTGGCGTCGGAATGGTCGGATCTGCTCCAATCACCAACAATGCAGTGCTTCGCAACTACTGGGGTGACGCACTATCAACCGGCATGACCCTGAGCCGCGAAGGCGTCATCGACTTCACAAAAACTCTGGTCGAGGCTGGCCGGGTGCAGACGCGATCAATCTTTGCAACGGCAGGCCAAATGTCGGGCGGAAACCAACAACGGCTGGTCGCCACGAGAGAAGCCCTTGTAGCAACTCGGGTTCTGGTTGCGGCCCACCCAACCCGCGGACTCGATGTACTTGCCGCCCATGAAGTACAAACGTCGATCCTGGAACGCCGTGATACGGGATGTGCGGTGTTGTTGATCTCAGACGATCTCGACGAGGTGCTCCTGTTGAGTGACCGGGTCGCAGTCATGTATGAGGGTGAGATTATGGATGTGATTGACCGAGTCGACGTCGATCGAGAACGTATCGGCTTACTCATGGGTGGTCATGACCTGGAAGAGGGGACTCCATGACAACCACATATCGATTCGAACGTCGGCTCGATGCTGATCCTCGCCACGCAGCAAAAACACGTATCTATGGTGCCCTCATCGCAATGATCGTCGCGGGTTTGTTGCTCCTGCTCACCGGGCGCAACGCCTTTCAAATCTTTTTCGACGCCCTTGATGCTGTTCTCGGCAACCAACGCGGCGTCGAAGGAACGATGCTTCGTGCCATCCCAATTCTGATGACGGCATTGGCTGTAGCACTGTCACTCCGAATGAAGGTCTGGAACATCGGATCTGACGGTCAATTCCTCATGGGAGCATTCGCCGCGGTCGGCGTAGGCATCCATCTCGGCGGTCCTGGCTGGTTCGTCCTGATCGTCATGGCGATCGCCGCGGCATTCGCCGGTGCCGCATGGATGCTGGTCCCAGCGCTTGCGCGCGCGTTCTGGGACGTCAACGAGATCATCACGACTCTGTTGATGAACTTCGTCGCGGTACAGCTCGTCGCATGGGCATCCCTCGGCTTCTGGCGCGATACGGAGGCCTCGGTGATTCAGTCGACTGAGGCGGTTCCTTACCGGCTCGCGGACCTGCCCGGCACGAACCAACTTACGATCGCCCTCCTGGTCCCGTTCATCATCGCCGCGGTGCTTTGGTGGGTCTTCCGCTCAACGAAAATTGGTTTCGAGATCGACACGATTGGAGGCAACCCACGAGCCGCATCCTTCGCGGGAATCCGGGTACGGCTCAGGCTGTTGGCCGTAATGCTCACAACCGGAAGCATCGCCGGGCTCGGTGGCATGTTGCAGCTCAGTGCGCCGGGAGCCCAAGCTCTCAGCACAGGATTCTCGGCGCAGTTCGGGCTCTCCGGGTTCATCGTGGCCGCGCTCGCAGGCGCCGCATTCGGCGGTGTAATCGTCGGCGGTATGTTCATCGCGTCAATGTTCTTCGCCGGCCTCGTGCTTCAGACGAAAGGCCTGTCGGTCTTCATCATCTTCGGGATCTACGGCATCATCCTCACCGGAGTTGCGCTGGGAGAAGTCGCAGCCCGGTATCGACTTTTGCGCGTTGAGACCGTAACGGAGGTCGCATCGGCATGATGTTCCTCGCACTCATCGACAATGCGTTTCTAAGTGTCATCAGTTCAGCGATTCCCGCAAGCACGGTTGTCGTCCTCGCCGCAACGGGTGTGCTACTCAACGAGCGAGTCGGCGTGCTGAATCTGGGCCAAGAGGGCCTCATTGGTCTCGGGGCGGTCTATGCGGTGATCGCCGTGCAGACCTTGGACGTTGGCAGCCCGTGGGTCGCCATGCTCATCGGCATGATCGCGGCTGGTGTAGCAGGCCTGCTGTTCGCACTTGCCGTCGTCGTCTTCAAAGCAAACCAAGTCTTGGTCGGTCTGGCCTTGGCCCTCGGGGGTGTCGGATTAGCGAACCAGCTGGGCACAAACCGCGTTGGCCAACCAATCAAAGTCCAATTTCGGGAGGTCAACCCCGGCGGGGCTTTCGACAGCCCTGACTTTTTTGAAGCCTTTCTCTTCCACGACCCGGTCGTCTACATCGCGTATCTCGTTCTTCCCGCGTTCTTGTGGTTCTTGCTGTTCCGAACACGGCACGGCATGAATATGCGCGCCGTCGGCGAAAACCCCGCCGCTGCCGATGCCGTTGGTGTCAGCGTTGTTTGGTCGCGAGTGTTGTACACGGTCGCGGGCGCCGCAATCTCAGGGGCCGGTGGCGCCTACATGGTCTTGTCGTTCACACCTAGTTGGTCACCTGACATTGCTCGCGGCCGGGGCTGGGTTGCACTCGCTGTTGTCATCTTTGCCGGATGGCGACCGTTCAGGGTCGTCGCTGGCGCGTTGCTCTACGGGGCGATGTTCTCACTTGGCCTCACGGCGCAAGCTCGAGGGTGGGACGTCCCAGGCTTGCCTGCAACCGATCTTAGTTTCTTGCTCTCGATGCTTCCCTTCGTCGTCACATTGATCGCCATTCTCATACCTGCTGGAGCGGCAAAGATAGGGAGACGGATCAGATCGGCGGCAGCACCAGCGGCGCTCGCTATTCCCTACTCCCGCGAGGACCGGTAGCCAGAAGGACCCTCGTGGACACAACCGATACGATCGTCGACGAGTGGTTCCCCATTGCGAGTAGGGAGCAGATCCAGCCTGGATCGGCTCATCCATTCGAGTTGCTCGACGAGCGATATCTGCTCCTCTGCGACACGGAAGGCTCGGTCCTCGTTACCACCGACACGTGTCCGCATCGGGGAGCTCAGCTCAGTCTCGGAGCATTCGACGGCCAACGACTCCAATGTGGCTACCACGGCTGGGAGTTCGGAATCGACGGACGTTGCGTCCATCAACCAGCGCACCCCGAACGCAACCCTGCCGATGCCACCGCGCTGCAACCGCTCGCCGTACAAGAGAAGTACGGGCTCTGGTGGGCATGTGCCGGCCAGAACCCGAAGAACATACCGACGTTCGCTGCCTATGCGGAAGACCGAGGGGTGGCCTTTGCCCTGGATCCTGCTCGCATCGAAGCATCGGGCCCTCGGGTCGTCGAGAACTTCCTCGACCTCGCACACTTCCCCTATGTACATGCCGACTACTTGGGTCAGGTCCCGCACACTGCCGTCGACCGGTACGGAGTCGACGTTGTCGATGGTGAACTCCACCTGACCAATTGTGTTGTCTGGCAGCCGAACCCGGGACCGCGAGCGACATCGGGCGGCCTTGTT
>CAXMRH010000107.1:0-6693 GCA_964196045.1 uncultured Chthoniobacterales bacterium
CCCGTCGAGGTGTCGAGGCCACTTGGGGCATCGAGTGAAAGTGTTGGGGCACGGTTCGCCTGCATCGACTCGATGATCTCGGCGGCTCGTCCCCGTGGCGCGCCGCGCAACGAGTAGCCGATCACGGCATCGACGAGCAGATCCGTCGAACCAGACGCATCGTCGACGATTGGGAGCTGCATTCGTTCGACTATGTCGAGCTGATGGGCCGGGATTGGTGTGAATCTGTCGCGGTCTGCCCCGAGCACGACCGTAACGGCGACGCCAGCGTTGTGTAGGTGTCGTGCAGCAACCAGGCCGCCGCCACCGTTGCCGCCCGAGCCTACGCAGACCGTCACCTGGCTCGGGGAGAACAGATCGATCGCAGCGCGAGCGAGATTCCGGCCAGCGTTCTCCATCATCTGGATCAGTTCGATGTGCAGATCTTCGATCATCACGCGATCGACTTCGATCATCTGCTCGGTGGTGAGCCACCCGATCGAATCGGCACGGACGGAGGGGAAGGGGCGAGGTCGCACAGACGACGACTGTAGGGCAGTGTCCGGTACAGGTCGCCGAAGTCGAGATTTCACCTCCAGACTGGGGGCGTGCAAACCCTCGAAGCGCTCCGTGACGAACTGCGACAGCTCGAACGTGTCGTGGTGGCATTCAGCGGGGGAGTTGACTCTGCGTTACTCGCCTATGTCGCTTCGACCACCTTGGGAGCCGAGAACGCGGTCGCAGTAACTGCGGTGTCGCCATCGCTGGCCGGCGCCGAACGCGATGACTGTGCCGAACTCGCCGCCGCGTGGGGCCTCGACTGGCGCGAAGTGACCACGTCGGAAATGGAGAACGCCGCGTATCGGCTCAACGACGGCGATCGCTGCTTCTACTGCAAAGACGCCCTCATGGATGCGGTGCAGCCAATCGCCGAACAACTCGGTGCCACCGTGGTTCTCGGTGTGAACCTCGACGATCTCGGCGACCATCGTCCGGGTCAGCGCGCCGCTGCCGACCGTGGTGCGCGATTCCCTATGGTCGATGCCGGGTTGGACAAAGACGCCGTCAGAAGTGCGAGCCGGCAGCTTGGTCTGGCAACCGCGGAGAAACCCGCGGCCGCCTGTCTTGCCTCTCGGATTCCCTATGGCACCGCGGTCACGATCGAACGGTTGACCAGCGTCGAGGGTGCGGAGCTTGCGTTGAAACAACTTGGTTTCCCGGAGATTCGCGTCCGTCACTACGAGGACATCGCCCGCATCGAGGTTCCGATCGAGGCACTGCCTCGTGTGGTCGACGCCCGCGACGCCGTCGTTGCTGCAGTCAAGCAGGCCGGCTATCGGTACGTGACGCTCGATCTCGAAGGGTTGCGCTCGGGCAACTTGAATCAGGCGCTCGCCGACTGAGCTCTGGCCAGCTACGTCACGCAGCCGGCTTCGCCAGCTGTTGCATGAGGTACGTGAACTCGAGGGCGGTCCGCCTGGCGGCTTCTGTTTGGTTTGCTGCGGCCGAGTGCCCGCCGTCGATGTTCTCGTAGTACCAGAAGGGGCGACCAGCATCTTCGAACTTCTTGGCCAGCTTCCGGGCATGGCCAGGATGTACGCGATCGTCCTTGGTCGAGGTGACGAACAGCGGCGCCGGGTAAGGCTTGTCCGGATCGAAGTTCTGATACGGCGAGATCCTTTCGAGGAATGCCCGCTCGTCTGGGTCGTCTGGGGAGCCGTACTCATCGACCCACGAGGCCCCAGCGAGCAGCAGGTTATAGCGGAGCATGTCGAGGAGAGGGACCTGCAGCACAACGGCGCCCCAGAGATCGGGCCGTTGATTCAACATCACGCCCATCAACAGTCCGCCGTTCGAGCCGCCCATGATCCCAAGATGTTCCGGTGAGGTGAGCTCCGAGTCGATGATCGATTCGGCCACTGCGATGAAGTCGTCGTAGATGCGTTGGCGGTTCGTCTTGAGCCCAGCTTGGTGCCAGGTCGGGCCGAACTCACCGCCACCACGGATGTTGGCCAGAACGAACGCTCCGCCGTGCTCGAGCCAGTTGCGACCGATCGTTCCGCTGTAGGAGGGGTTGAGCGGCACCTGGAACCCGCCGTACCCGTACAACAGCGTGGGGGTCGAGCCGTCGAAGACCACGTCGGCTCGACGGACGATGAAGTACGGAATTCTCGTGCCATCTGGTGATGTGGCCACCAGCTGATCGACCACCAGACCTTCGGTATCGAAGTGGTCCGGCAGTGTTTTGAGCACGTCGATCTGGTCGGTCGTGCTGTCGAGGGCGAGGAGGGAGGTCGGCGTCAGGAAGTCCTCGTAGTTGAGGAGCACCGTGGCTTCCTTGTGGTCGGAGAAAGTGATGCCGACGTCTCCGGTTCCTGGGAGCTCGATCCGGCTGGTGGTCCAGCCCGACGACGTTGGTTCGAGACGCAGGACCTGGCCGACGACGTTTTCGCTGATCGAAAGCAATGTGCCGCCGGACGCGACGGCGATACCACTGACGCTCTGGGAGGCAGAGGGGCGGAAGACGAGCTCTACCGGTGGCAGCTCGTGGGTGTCAAGGAACGCGTCGAGGTCGAAGGCCACGAGGTCGCCGGTCTGGAAGCCGAGCTCGGCTGGCTGCCAGTCCTGTTCGAGCGAGAAGATGAAGCGGCCGTGGGAGATGCCGTTGGGCGTGGCCTTTGGCGGGATCGGCCATCGCACAGCCCCATCATCGGTGAAGAGCCAATACGTCGAGGTGAAGAACGTGTCGGCCTGAACGGCGCCGGTCAAGAGGGTTTGGTCTTCCTTTTCGATCGTGAAGGGAAAGACCCCAACGTCGGTGGGCTTGCCACGTAGTAGCTCTTCTGCGTCGTGCAGGGGCGTTCGACGCGTCCACCGCTTCACGACGAAGGGATAACCCGACTCGGTGACGGTTTCTTGACCCCAGTCGGTGCCAATCAGGACATGGTCGTCGTCAATCCACGCAGCTGCTTGTTTCGCCTCGGGCGTGCTGAATCCGTCGGTGACGAACTGGCGGGATTCGATGTCGAACTCTCGTTGGACGATGGCGTCCTTGCCGCCGTCGGAGAGTGAGAGCAGGCACAGGTACCGGTCGCTGTCGACGGGTCGGAACATGTTCGCGCCCTTGAACACCCAGTTGGCGTCTTCGGCTTCCGCAAGGGCATCGACATCGAGGAGGACCTCCCACTCCGGGTCGCTGCCGCGGTAGCTCGCCAACGGGGTGCGCCGCCACAAACCACGGACGTGCTGCTCGTCCTGCCAGAAATTGTAGACGAGGCCATCGCGGATCGTGCCGTACGGGATGCGGTCCTCCGACGTGAGGACCTCGAGGGCAGCGGCTTCAAAGCCGGCGTATCGAGGGTCGGATTGGAGCTCAGCGAGCGTCCGTTCGTTCTGGCTGCGAACCCAGTCGAGCGCATCGTCGCCCTCCACCTCCTCGAGCCACAGATGCGGGTCTTGTTTGTTGTTCGTCACCCGCTGAGGATACGCGACGGTCGCAAAACGGTCCCGCGGGACCGTTTTTCTGTTGCCCGCCGATCCGCTCTTAATTGTCATACCCCACGGCTAGTTTTTGGTGTGTTGTCAACGGAAACAAGAGGCTGGGCCATGGACACGACGACCGACATGCAGTTGCTTGCAGAGATGCCACTCGAGCGGCTCGAAGCCGAGATCTCGTCGTTCGCCGGGCGGCTCGCGTCGGCCATGGCGATGTGGCTGTGCTGGATCGCCGCGTACGACGCCCGTGAGGGTTGGGCCGGGTGGCAGGCCAAATCGTGTGCGCACTGGTTGAACTGGCGGTGCGGAGTTGCACCCAGAACCGCACGCGAACACGTCCGGGTTGCCCGTGCGCTCGAAGAGTTCCCATCGATCCGACAGGCCTTCCTCGATGGCGAGATCTCCTATTCGAAGGTGCGGGCGATCACCCGCGTGGTGATTCCGGAGAACGAGGACTACCTGGTTCAGCTCTCTTTGGACGGCACGGCATCACAGGTCGAGCGAGTGTGTGGGGCCATGAGGCGCAGAGACCGAGATGAAGAAGAGGATGCCAAGAACGCCATCGCAGACCAGCATGTGAAGTACGTGAACAACTGTGATGGCACAGCCACGATCACCATCACGGCACCGATCGCGCAGGTCAAACAGGCCCACTTGGCGATTCTCGACAGCGCCGATGCTCAGATCGCGGAAGCGACGACCATCGACACGACCAGAACCGAGGCGATCGAACGCCTCGGCGGCCTGGCCCGCATCAGAACCGAAACCGCCTGTGCGGTGCTCGACGGCACGCTCACTGCGACCGAGATGCCTGCCACCGACATGTTGCTCATCGTCGACCCCGCTGTCGACGACGATCAGACAGATGATGCCGAGTGCACGTTCGACCATGAACGTGTTCCACCGATTGTGGCGAAGCGGATGGCGTGTGATGCGCGGTTACAGGTCGCTGTCGAGGATGCCGTGGGTGATGCGCTGGGTATCGGTCGTGCGTCGCGAATCGTGCCCCGACGGATCCGCCGAGCCATGGCCCGACGGGATAAGAACATGTGCCGGTTTCCAGGGTGTGAGGCGACACGGCGGCTGCACGCACACCATGTCATCCACTGGCTCGATGGCGGCCCCACCGAGCTCGACAACCTGGTGTCGTTGTGCCACTTCCATCACCATTCGGTGCACGAGGGTGGCTGGAACATCGAGAGCAACCATCCAGGGGTCTTCGAGTTCATCGATCCAGCCGGCTTTGAACACAAGGTCCCTCAGCTCAACATCAAGAGCGCTCGGGTGATGCCGACGGTCGAAAACGGTCCCGCGGAACCGCTCGCCGCGTCAGGCGAACGAGCAGACATCCCATTCGTCACGGAGGTGATCCTCGGCAACACCGACCTGAGACTCGCCCGCTCGTAGGACGCCTTGCTCAGGTGTAGTGGCGGGCCATCAGTTCGGGGTAACTGCGCCCGAAGTAGTTCCAGAGCTGTTGGCCGTAGGTATTGGCCTCCAGGTCTCCCTGCATGTCACCGACGCCAGCCTCGGTTTCGTCACGTCCCGCCATGAAACCCGCCGATGAATGTCGTGGGCTTGCTGCGACGGCTTCGACGAACCGCCGATCGAGTAGCAGGGGATCGAGGCTCGCATCGAGGCTTGGCCCGTGGAAGTAACCCGCCGACACTCGAGCCTCGTTCGTGATCACACGGTGTGGTGTGGCGACGAAGTAGTTGCCCGTCATGGCCTGGAGCATCTCGCCCAGGTTGACCACGAAGCTGTCGGGCACGATCGGCACATCGATCCACTCGCCCGACTGGCTCTCGACCTGGAGCCCCGGCGTCGTTCCCGCAGCCAAAATCGTCACGAACCCGGTGTCGTGATGTGCGTTGACACCTGCATGACCCCCGGGCGTCGGGGGATAGCTGATCAACTTGGTGAGCGACATGGGTTCGTCGCCGAAGTAGTGCTTGAAGTGCTGTTCATCCAGCCCGAGCCCGAGGGCAAGAATGCGAAGTAGATCGTCGGCCAACGCACCGAGTTGTTCCATCCAGTCGAGCACGAACTGTTTCTGGTCGGGTGCGATTTCATCAGGCATCCATTGGTTCGGACCGAGCAGACTGAGGTAACGCGGCTCGACATCAAGGGCACGCTCCGGCCACTCGCTCCAGATGTCGATCTGCTCGCGCATGTCGGGACGGTTGTTCGTACTCTCGGCCCCGACGGGCTCCCAGCCGCGGAAGTGCCTCGATGACCGCTTGTCGATGAGGAGTTTCTCGGTGTCGCTGAGGGCAAAGAACTGGCGCATCGAGTCGAACACCCCATCGACCGTCGCCGCGTCGATACCGTGGTTCACGACCACAAAGAACCCGACGTCATGGCAGATGGCCGCCAGACCTTCCGCCAGCTCGGCTCGAGCCCCCGCACCCTCGCGGAGCGGCGACAGGTCCACGATCGGGACATCGGTGAAGTCGGCAACACTCACACCGTCGAGACTATGAGATCGGGAACCAATCGGCGGGCTCAGGATCGGGCTGCTGGTTCAGTTGATTTCGGCGACCAGGCCTGCGGAGGCAACTCCCGCGAGACCGGCAATCTCGTCGTTGTCGGAGTTGTCACCGCTGATACCGACGGCGCCGATCGTGGCACCGGAGCTGTCATTCACCAGAACGCCCCCGCCCACAGGAATCAGCGTGCCACCGAAGGCGGCCGCGACCGACGAAATGAACGCTGGGCGGTTCTCGGCCATCATTTCCAACCATCGGCCACCCTTTCCGATGCTGATGCAGCCGTGGGCCTTGGCGTAAGCGATTTCGAATCGTTTGTTTGCTGAGTTGTCTTCTCGTTCGAACGCCGTGAGGTGTCCTCCAGCATCCAGGACGACAACGCTGAGGGGCATAAACCCCTGCTCATGACCCTCGGCCAGCGTGCCTGCGATGATTGCTCTCGCTTGGTCCAGTGTGATGTTGCTCATCTCGGTGCCCTTCTGTTCGGTTGCATTCTGCTTGGGTCTGCGTCGGTGCGCCACCGCGGAGCGGGACCGTTTTCGGTCGCGGGCTAAACGTTTCGGGCACCTGGCACCTTGTATTCCGATGGCCAATCCCGCCGCTGAGCTCGATCGATGGTTCCGAGCCGACTACCGACGCGTGCTCGGAGCGGTGGCTCACCACAGACACATCGTCTCATTCATGTGACATGCGCGACTTTGATACGAACAGTTGTTCCTCGAACAGTTGT
>CAXMRH010000108.1:0-4999 GCA_964196045.1 uncultured Chthoniobacterales bacterium
CGCCGAGGACGAGGCCTTGTTCGAGGTGTCGACCGACAAGGTCGATTCCGAGGTTCCGTCGACGGTCGCTGGCGTGGTGACCGAAATCTTGGTTCCCGAGGGTGAGACGGTCGAGGTGGGCACAGTCCTCGCACGCGTCGGTGGCACTGGCGCCGCTGCAGTAGCGGCAGCTCCTGCTCAAGCCGAAGCTCCAGCGCCGCCCCCTCCTGCACCAGAGGCCGCCCAAGCTCACGCTGTGGAGGAGAGCCCGGCGCATGCAGCTGGACCCGACCTCAGCGGATACGTGCTATCTCCCGTCGTCCGTCGATTGATTACGGAGCGGAATCTCGATCCAGGGACGATCGTGGGCACCGGAGTTGGTGGTCGAATCACCCGGAAGGACGTCGAGGCTGTCGCTCGAATCGGCACACCTGCGGGGAATGGCGCGCCTGCGCCTGCACCGGCTACCCCTGCTCCAGCGGTACCGGCTCCACCAGCCCCCGCGGCACCGGCTGCTCAGGGCGACGACGCGGACTCGGTTCCCCTCAACAACATCCGCCGTAGGACCGCCGAACATATGGTGATGTCGAAGGCGACCTCGCCGCACGTCTTGACTGCGATGGAGGTCGACTTCGAAGCGGTCGAGGTCGTCCGACGTCGCCACAAGGCCGAATGGAAGAGTGAAGAAGGTTTCAGCCTCACCTACCTGCCGTTCATCCTGCGAGCAGTGGCCGACGCGATGCGCGACTTCCCGCTGATGAACGCTTCGCTCAACGGCGACGCGGTCTCGATGCACTCAGAGGTGAATGTGGCTATCGCAGTGGACCTGAACTTCGATGGCCTTCTCGCGCCAGTCGTCAAGAACGTTGACGGAAAGCGACTTCGCCAGCTCAGCCGAGATGTCGTCGACATCGCCACTCGAGCCCGGTCGAAGAAGATGACGCCAGACGATCTATCAGGTGGCACGTTCACGATCACGAACCCCGGGCAGTACGGCACGATGATGCAATTTCCCATCATCAACCAACCACAGGTCGCCATCTTGTCGACCGACGGAGTTCACCGAAAGCCTGTTGTCGTCACCGACCAATACGGCAGCGAGAGCATCGCGATCCATTCCGTTGGGGTGCTGGCGCTCGCCTGGGATCATCGGGCCTTCGACGGCGCTTACGCCGCCGCGTTCCTGGCTCGTATGCGCGACATTATTCAGACGACTGACTGGGAAGCCGAGATAAGTTGAACCCATGACGCCTCCTCTGCGAGCGAGATGGCTGGGTCGAGTTTCGTACTCCGACGCGCACGCTCTGCAGAAGGCGCTGTTTGCTTCGTTGAGTAACCATCTCTTGTTGCTCGAACACCCACCGGTGTTCACGCTTGGGGCACGGGCGTCATTGGATAATCTTCTCGTCGATCCGGCTGAGGTCGGCGCCGAGCTGGTGCGTGCAGATCGCGGTGGCGACATCACCTGGCACGGGCCCGGCCAACTCGTTGGCTATCCGATTCTTTCGGTGCCGGGAAAACGTGGAGGCGGGATGGCCGACACGGTTGCCTACGTACATTCTGTCGAGCAACTCTTGATCGACACGTTGAACGATTTGGGCCTCGACGATGTCGGCCGAGTGGAGCAGTATCCCGGGGTCTGGGTGGCCCCTGAATCATCCAACCCACGCAAGATCGCAGCCATCGGGGTTCGCCTGACTCGCGGGCGGTCGATGCACGGTTTTGCCCTCAATGTCGACCCCGATCTGACCTGGTTCGATCGCATGGTGCCGTGCGGCATCACCGACAAGGCGGTCACGTCACTAGCGGCAGAAGGCATCGACGCGTCGATGCACGACGTAGTCGACACCCTGTTAGGTCGCGCCCAGGCGCTGTGGGGTCAACTCGACCGCCAAGACGTTGTGTGGCGAGAGCGCGTGGAGGACCTCACTCCGTTCAGCCGTGGCGAGGGCCCAGGCGAGGCTTCGGGAACCACCGACTCTCCTCATCTCGATGGCACGTCCGTGCGCATTAGCGGGAGGCTCGCCGAGGCTGGCGTCACGACCGGCCTCGAGATCTCGAGCCGGAAGCCGGACTGGATGCGCGTCAAGGCGGACATGGGGCCCGAGTATCGACGACTCAAGTCAGTGATGAAGAGCCTGGACTTGGTGACGGTTTGTGAAGAGGCGGGTTGCCCCAACATCTTCGACTGCTGGAATGACGGAACCGCGACCTTCATGGTGTGTGGTGAGCGTTGCACCCGAAAGTGCGGGTTCTGCTTGGTCGACACGCGCCACCCTGAGCCCGTCGACCCGCAGGAGCCGAGCAAGGTCGCGGAGGCGGTCGAGAAGATGAACCTCGATTACGCCGTGCTCACGATGGTCGCTCGTGACGATCTCGCCGACGGGGGAGCGAATCACGTTTCGCAGACCATTCACGCGATCCGTGATCGCCGACCCGACGTTCGTGTTGAGGTTCTGATTAGTGATTGCAAGGGCGACTCGGAGAGCTTGGACATCATCAACCAGGCGCGTCCCGATGTGCTCAACCACAACATCGAGACCGTCCCGAGGCTCCAACGTGTCGCCCGGCCATCCGCTTCCTATGCCCGAAGCCTGGCCGTGTTGGGTAGAGCCAAGGCTGCGGGGCTGACGACCAAATCGTCGATCATCGTCGGGATGGGTGAGTCGTTCGACGAGGTCGTCTCGACAATGGCCGATCTCGCGGCGGTCGGCGTCGACATCGTCACCGTTGGCCAGTATTTGCGACCAACGTCCAACCATTTGCCGGTCGCGCGTTGGGTCGACCCGGCGGAGTTCGACGAATGGAAACGAATCGGCGAAGAACAGTTGGGCTTGGCGCATGTCGAGTCCAGCCCGTTGACTCGCTCGAGTTATCACGCAAAACAAGGAGAGGAAGCCGCACGTGTCTGAGTTTTCTAAGCGGATAGCGCGCGCTCGGGAGCAGTTGAAGCAGCAAGAGGTCGATGCGCTTCTCCTCTCTGTTGGCGCTGACCTGCCGTATCTCACGGGCTTCTCTGCCATGGCCACAGAACGACTGACGATGTTGGTTCTGCCGCGAGATGGGGAAGCAAAACTCGTTATCGCAGGGCTCGAAGCGCCGTTGGTCCAGCAACATGACGATTTCGACCTCGTGCCGTGGGGCGAGACTGAAGATCCACTGAACATCGTCAACGACATGCTCGGTCGTGCCTCGACCGTTGCAGTCGGGGACACGATGTGGGCGAAGTTTCTCGTAGGCCTCGTTGCACGCGGCCCCTCGAGGACATATCGGAATGCTTCGGAGATCATGACGCCGCTGCGCGCCAGAAAGACCGCCGACGAAATCGAACGCCTTCGCACAGCTAGCCACGCGGTCGATCGAATCGCAGTTCGTTTGCAGGCTGGTGAAATCGCACTTGTTGGCAAGACCGAGTCTGCGGTTTCTGCCGAGTTGAGCAGACAGATCATCGAGGAGGGCCACGGCAAGGTGAACTTCGCAATCGTGGCCGCAGGTGAGAACGCGTCCAGTCCACATCACCATGCTGGCGATCGTGTCATTCGTGAGAACGAGGTCGTGCTTTGCGACTTCGGCGGCACGATGTTCGGTGACGACGGTGTTGGCTACTGCTCAGACCTCACCCGATGTGTGTACACGGGTACGCCACCGGCCCAGTTCAGTGAGCTCTACGACGTGTTGTTCGAAGCACAGGCAGCGGCCGTGGCCGCTGCCACGATCGGAACGCCGGCCGAACAGGTAGATCGTGTGGGTCGCGACATCATCACGGCAGCTGGATATGGCGAGTGCTTTATCCACCGCACCGGGCACGGCATCGGGGTCGAAGCTCATGAGGAGCCCTACATCGTTCAGGGCAACTCGGACGGGCTTGAAGCCGGCAACACATTCTCGGTCGAGCCGGGGATCTACGTTCCGGGCAAGTGGGGAGCGCGGCTCGAAGACATCGTGGTGGCTGCTGACGCTGGCCCCGACCCACTGAACCAGGTCGATCACCACCTCGCCGTCGTAAGGTAGAGCCGTATTCGGCTCGCTCAGGTCTGCCGAGTCCATAAGATGTGCTCGAACATTTCGGAGGGAGCGACACGTTGAGCAAACCGGTCGGATATGCGTTGATCACTCGGTTCTTGAATCCGGATAGGGAGGGAAGTTGGCTCGATCGTAGGCGCAGAGCTCGAGCACTGGCCGATCTGGACTACCTCCTTTCGGTTCAGGCATCCTGCGGACAGACGGCGTTCTCCGTACTCGATGTCGGTGGAACGGTCGCTTGGTGGCGCCTTGCACTCGAGTCTCGGGAAACCCCTGGATTGACGATCACGCTTCTGAATGTCGAACCCGCTGAGTTGTCGCCGGGCGAATCCTTCGGCGTGTTCAAATCCGAGTCAGGGGACGGGTGTGATCTCAGCGAGCACCCGTCAGGGTCGTTCGACTTCGTATACTCGAATTCGGTCATCGAACACGCTGGTTCGTTCATGCGTCGTGCCCAAATGGCTGCAGAGATTAGCCGGCTCGGCCGATACGGCTACCTGGTTCAGGCTCCATCGCACGGATTTCCACTGGATCCACACAGCGGACTCCCACTGTTTCACCGTCTTCCGACACGTTGGCGCGCTGCGCTGATCGGCAGATTCACGATCAGGTATTACCCCGGCAGTGATGATCGACACGAGAATCTCGTCGTTGCAGACTCGACGCTCATGCCGACATACAACGAGATGTGCTCACTCTTCCCGGAGGCAGAGGTTGAGGTGGAGCGGCTGTTGGGGATGTCGAAATCCTTCACGGCTGTGCACCGAAAGACCTCAGTTCAACAGGGCTGACGCAGCGTCAAGTGCGAAGCGTCGCGCGCGCCACGAGATCCATGCTGAAGGCCATGAGGATGGCCAGATAGAGCAAGCCAGTAGCCGCCATGACGGCTGAATACTGACGCTCTCGAAGCGCAGCCTGGGTGACGAAGAGCAAGATGATCGTGGCAGCACTCGATGCGACCCAGAACCATCCGAGCTGGCCGGCAAAGCCATCGTCG
>CAXMRH010000109.1:0-6461 GCA_964196045.1 uncultured Chthoniobacterales bacterium
CCAGAGAATGATCACGTCGGAATGCTCGGCCTGAAGCGGGTCGGCTCCGAGTGAAGCACCATAGGTCGCAGCCATCCCCGATCCGGCCGCTGCGCCACAGACGCTTCCCGTGATCGTCGACGCGCCCAACGAGGCAAAGAATGGCCGATCGAGAGAACTCTCCTGAATCATTCCTTGGGTGCCAGCCGACCACCAGGGAAGAATGGCCTGGCCTCCATGTTCATCTCGGACTGCGTTCACGCGTCCGACGACGCTGGCCAGGGCCTCCTCCCAGGTCGCCTCTCGAAACTGTCCCGTACCTTTTGCTCCGGTGCGAATCAGCGGCGTGAGCAGACGCGCGTTGTCGTTCACGCGATGCACAAAACGATTCACCTTTGGGCAGAGCTGCCCACCTGAATACGGATGGTCTGGGTTTCCCTTCACCGAAGTAAGTTCGCCATCAACCGCAGTGGCGACCCATCCGCAGCTGTCGGGGCAATCGTGGTGGCAGGTTCCCCGGACTTCGATGGTCGTCATCACCCGACTCTAGATGTCGAGTGGGTCGATTTCGATGCGTGTTCGCTCGGGTGGGCGCACGCCGGAGTTCACGGCATCGAGGAGCGTGTCGTGGTTGGGTGCGCTGAGGCGCCACCGATCGCCGAGCTTGTTCTTTCGAATACCACTGAGGCCGTCGACAAATGTATCTGCACCCGGCCCCGAGATCAGGGCCCAGGCGCCATACGGAGGTTGCTTGAACACCGTCCGCACCTCGCGTTGGGCTCGTGCGACGCGCGCCGGATCACCATGGAGGGCTGCCTGTACGACGACGTCGTCGGGTCGATGTGTCTGAATCATGAGCTTTCCGCCATCGGCTCGCGGGCCGAGACGGCGGGCCGCGAGCGCCAATAGGGCGAAGGCTTCCTCGGCCGCACGGACACGCGGAAACGCGAGCTCCTGATCGAAGTCCATGAACACCACAAACCGTGCATGATCGATGCGATGCAAGAGGGCTTCGGTCCCGACGAATAGACGGTCTCCCGACAGGTGTTGTTGGGGAGTCTCGGCCGACACCTCGAGTACTTCACGTTTGGCGAGGACCGCCAGGTCTTCGGCCATCCGAGTGATGCCGAGCCGAAGTTGTTTCAGGTGGGTACCGCCACACTCCGCACACACCAGCGGTCGAACCGTCCCATCGCGTGGGCAGATCAGCCGCTTGTTGTCATCTTCTCTGACCGCCGCTCCGCATTCGGTACACGCCGCCAGAGAGGAACAGGTCGCGCACGCCAACATCCGGGCACGCCCCTTGCGATTCAGGATGCACGCAATGGGACCCTCGCCACGGATGATTGGGACGAGGGCATCCGTGAGCAACCCCGGGCGTTCTTGGTTGCGGAGGTCCACGAGGTCGACGAGGGGCCACGAGTTGCGCTCGGCGGACCGTTCTGGGACCAATTGCCGGTCAGCCACTACCAGTGACTCAAGGGACGGAGCAGGCGATGTGAGCACGCAGGGAGCGTCGCTTCGTCGCGCCCGTTCGATTGCCACGTCTCGCGCGTTCCACGTGGGAGTTCGTTCTTGTTTGTAGGCCGGGTCGTGCTCGTCGACGACGAGCACCGCGTCGAGCACGGGCATCGGAGCGAATGCAGCGGTACTGGTACCGACAGTGACCGCACCTGCGGCCGAACGTTCCCACTGGTCGTTGTACTCGGCAACGAACAGCCCGGCTCCCCGAAGGGCCCGAGTCATGGACTGGCGCTGCGCGATCGTTGGGACAAGAATCAACGCTCGCCCCAAGGACGCCGCAGCCAGTGCGAACCCGACGCCGTCGTCATGGGGCGTCGTCCGCACCAACGTGAGTGGAGCCGAGAATGCGTCCAGATGAGCCTCTGCTGCCACTACCTGCGAGGTGTCGACCGGGTCCCGAACTGTCTGCACCATTCGCGGAGGCGAGGCAACACGGAGAAAATGTGCCAAGCGCCCCGCCCATCGGTTGGCTGCCCAGGAAGCCAGGTCAATGACGTCGGGGGGCGGGCCGACGCTCGACCACTTCGATAACGGCCGCAATGTGAGCTCGGGATCGGGGATCACATCAACTTCGGTGACCCACCCTGCTGTGCGTCGCCCGTGGAAGTCGATCCGGACGAGCGAACCGACGGAAATTTTGTCTGCCCGTCCATCAGCTTCCCATTCCGTCGGGACGACGTAGTCGAAGGATCGGGTGATCGACGTGATGTCGGGGCGCACACGAACGACCCTTCCCTCTGGGCGCGGAGAAACCGACGCTTGGGCGGTCGGCCGCTCAAAGCCTGGGAGGGTGTCCGTCATTTCCGCAAGCTACCCGTCCACAAGGACAGAGATGATGTGCGAGTCGATCAGAGATCCAGAGCGGACTTCAAATCGGCGGCCCGATCGGTGTCCTCCCATGTGAAACCGTCGCCACTACGTCCGAAGTGTCCGTACGCGGCAGTTGGCTTGAAGATCGGACGCCGAAGGTCGAGATCACGAAGAATCGCCGCTGGACGAAGGTCGAAGACTTCGTCAACCGCGTCGATGATCTTGTCGGGATCAACCGTCTCGGTGCCGAAGGTCTCCACGAAGACCGACATCGGACGAGCCATGCCGATGGCATACGCGACCTGGACTTCGCATCGACTCGCCGCGCCCGACGCCACGACGTTCTTTGCGACCCAGCGGGTTGCATATGCTCCAGAGCGATCCACCTTGGACGGATCCTTGCCAGAGAACGCGCCGCCTCCGTGTCGTCCCATTCCGCCGTACGTGTCGACGATGATCTTGCGGCCGGTGAGACCTGCATCACCAACAGGTCCGCCGATCACGAAGCGTCCAGTCGGGTTGACGTGCACCTCATAGTTGTCGTCCGCAAACTGCTCGGGAATCACCGGCTTGATGACGTTCTCGATCAGGTCAGGACGGATCATCGAGTCACGGTCGATTCCGTCGTTGTGTTGTGTCGACACGAGGACGGTCTTCAATCGGACGGGCTTGTAATCTTCGTATTCGAAAGTGACCTGAGTTTTGCCGTCGGGGCGCAGGTACGGAATCGTGCCGGCCTTGCGAACGTATGCGAGGCGCTCTGCCATTCGGTGGGCAACGTGGATTGGCATCGGCATGAGGACGTCGGTCTCGTCACTCGCGAAACCAAACATCATGCCTTGGTCGCCAGCGCCCTGTTTGTCGAGATCGTCCTCTTCGCCGGTGGTGCCGGAACGTACCTCTTCAGAATCGTCCACACCTTGAGCGATGTCAGCCGATTGTTCGTCGATCGCAACCATGACGCCACAGGTGTTGCCATCGAAACCAAAGGACTCGCGGTCGTATCCGATTCCGTTGATCGTCTCGCGGACGATCGAGGGAATGTCGACGTAGTCGCCGCTCGTCGTGATCTCACCGGCAACCATCGCCAGACCCGTGGTGACCAGAGTTTCGCACGCGACCCGAGCCATCGGGTCCTGCTCGAGAAACGCGTCGAGGATTGAGTCAGAGATTTGGTCGGCCATCTTGTCGGGATGACCCTCGGTCACCGACTCAGACGTGAAGCTGTAGTTCTTCGGCACTTGTGGAGTCTCCTAGAGGATTGAACGGCAGCAGCTTACTCTCCTGCTGCGAGCGATCGTTGTGGTCTACGACTGAGCGCCGCGGACCCTGACCACGGCATCGAGGACGGCCTCTGCGACAGCCCGTTTGGATCCAAGGGGTATATCAATTTCCTGGCCGTTGGCAAGAAGCACGGTCACCTTGTTGGTGTCGTGCGCAAAGCCGGCGCCAGGTGCGGAAACATCATTCGCCACGATGAGATCGAGATTCTTGCGTTCGAGTTTTGCATGCGCGTTCTTCAGCAGGTTCTCAGTCTCGGCAGCGAAGCCCACGAGCAGTTGTCCTGCAGGCTTGTTTGCTCCGAGGTCGACCAAGAAGTCGTGAGTCTTCTCCAGCAAGATCTCGGGAACTTCTGCCCCAGCCTTCTTGATCTTGTTTTGCGCGGGCGCTGCGGGCCGAAAGTCTGCGACGGCAGCTGCCATGACGATCACATCGGCCGTGGCCACCTTCGACACGGCTTCTTGCATGTCGGCCGCCGTCTCGACAGGGACGATCTTCACGCCTACCGGCGCCTCCCTGTCGACAGTCGTGATCAGCGTGACGTCCGCCCCTCGAGCCCAGGCTGCTTCAGCGAGTGCGTAGCCCTGCTTGCCAGTCGAACGGTTCGAGATCACTCGCACAGGGTCGATCGGTTCACGCGTACCACCAGCGGTGATGACCACGTGCGCTCCACAGAGGTCCGATTCAGACAGCACACGCTCTGCGTTGGCAACGATCGTCGCTGGTGCCGCAAGTCGACCGTGGCCGATATCGCCGCCGGCGAGTCGACCGGACTCGGGCTCGACGATGTGCACGCCATGATCGCCGAGGACCGCGACGTTGTCCTGTACCGCTGGGTGCTCCCACATCTCCGTATGCATCGCTGGAGCGATGAGCACGGGCGCCCGAGTTGCGATCAACGTGGCCGTAAGGAGGTCGTCGGATCGACCCATGCGATAATCCGCCAACAAACGCGCTGTTGCTGGTGCAACCACGATCAGGTCGGCGGTCTGGCCAAGCGTCGTGTGGGGAATCGGGCTCGACTCATCCCACAGACTTGTCTGGGCCTTCTCGGACGCGAGGGCGTCGAATGTCGTGCGCCCTACGAAGTGTTCGGCACCTTCGGTCAGTACTGGAACGACATGGGCTCCAGCGTCGACGAGACGTCGACTGACTTCGATCGCCTTGTACGCTGCGATCCCGCCGGTGACACCGAGAACGACGCGGGCACCGGCCAGCGACGACATTACATTCTCAGCTTGCGTCTTTGGAGCGCTTGAGCTCCTCGGCAAGCGCAGCTGCATCTGCTTCGGCTTGTTCTTCAGCGAGAGCTTCGGCCTCGAAGTCGCGCTCGACTGGCACGATCTTCTCGGCAGCGATCTCCTCAAACGCGATCGATAGCGGCTTGCGAGCTGTCGAGGTCACCTGCGGCGGGACACTCGAGCCGAGACCTTCGCCGAGCTGGCCGAAGTAGGCGTTGATCTGTCGGGCTCGTTTCGAACCGAGCTGCACAAGACGAAACTTCGAGCCTGCTGCTTCCAGTAGGCCTTCGACCTGTGGTTCGATCATCGAAGTGTTATCAGACATGGGCAAACTCCTGAGAGAACTGGGCGCGGTGCCAACTACCCAGGCTAGCAGGATGCTTCCCCGACACCGCTGACACCAAAGCTGCTGATCAACGTGGCGACCTCGGCCGCCGCCCGGTTGACGTCGTCGTTCACAACATGGGTGTACGGCAGCGACGCCGCCTTGTCCCGCTCGAGCTGACCGGCAGCCATCCGACGGTCGACTTCCTCTGCGGAATCGCCCCTCCCGATCAGTCGGTTTCGCTGGTCTTCAAGGGATGGGGTGTCGATGAACACATACAACGATTTTATCCCCCGCTCGACCACTTGACGAGCGCCGTTCACATCGATCTCGAGAATCAGGTCGTGGGCCGAACGCTCCTCGGGCACGGGAGACCCGTAATACGCAATACCAAGGAAGTGATTCCACTCCAGGAACCCTCCGGCGTCGAGGTTCGCCAAGAACGTCTCCTCGTCGACGAACGTGTACGCATCGTCGGCCTCCCCAGGGCGTTGCCGTCGAGTGGTCCACGAACGGGACAAACGCAACTCGGGGTGCTGCGCCACCAGAATGTCGACGACAGTGCCTTTCCCGACCCCGCCCGGCCCTGAGATCACAATTACCAGCGGACTATTCATCGAGCATGCCGAGCGAGCGCAGCGGGAAGACCAGCCACCTGAGCCGCCTCAACATGGCCCACGAGAGCGTCTTCTTCGATCCCGACCGCTTGGAACGCTCGCCTCGTTTGCACCTTTCCGAGCTCGGGAAGGGTCTCGACGGCCGGGAGAACCTTCATTGACGAGATGACCGGATCGGTTGCTGATCGATCAAAGACGTCCTCGAGCGAAAGCCTGCCTGACGCCACTTCCGCGAGAAATGCCGATCGATGATCACGAATCGCATCGATCTGCTCGAACATCGCTTCGTACTGGGAGGTCTCGAACATGACTTGACGCTACCGGTAACGGCGATGCCAGCTACGAGAGACAGCTGTTCACGATTGCCTCAGCTGCGGCTTCTTTGTCTTCCGCGAGCGTGACTGCACGACCGATGACCAAGAGGTCCGATCCTGCATCGAGCGCTGCCTTCGGGGTCGCCACACGGACCTGATCGTGTGCGTCCGCGCCCTCGGGGCGGATACCTGGGGTGACCTTGAGCAGGCGTGGCGCATAGTGAGACGCTTCCTTGACCTGGTCGGCGCTGCAGACGAGCCCCGCCATCCCGGCTTCGGCGGCGGTGAGAACACGTTTCGGCATGATGTGTTCGGGAGCATCAGCATCGGACGTGAGAACCGTGATCGCGAGGGGGCTCGGCTCGTCCAG
>CAXMRH010000110.1:0-4799 GCA_964196045.1 uncultured Chthoniobacterales bacterium
GCTCGTGCCCAGCTCGCGGGCGCGGGTGAACCACTCTGACTCGTCATACCTGGCGACCGTGGTCTCATGCGTCGTTCCGATCGCGAGACCTTCCTCCGAGACGAGCACCACCTGGACATCCTGTGCATCCACGGAAAGTTCGTCTAGAGCGATGAGGGCAAGAACCTGGGTTCGCCGCGTCAGTGGACCCCGAAGTGCAGCTGCGAGTTCCTCCCCGCTGAGTTGGTTCAGTGCGCTTTCGCGGGCGTCATTGCTTGACGACACAAGCGACTCTCGGAAAGTGGCGCGGTTGTTCAGCGTGTCGATCCGCCCGACCCATTCGAGGACGTAGTCGGCCAGTTCGCGAGCGGCTCGCTCGGAGGAACGGGTCACGCCATCCTCCACCACCTCTTCGGACAAGATGTCTTCAGCGGACGCCACGGCGTCAGTGGTGCGCTGCTGAATCAGGACGATGCCCGCGAGCGCAATCACTCCGAGGCCAAGAATCGGGAGAATCAGAATCGGCAGAACACGGCTCAGGATTCGCCCGCGAATGGACTTTGCCTTGGTATCGGCCTCGCGTCTCTTCGATTCGCGCAGACGAGATTTTTTGGCTTGGCTGGAGGATCGCTTGTCGGATTTGAGATCGCGCTGATTCTTCTTCGCAACCCTTTTCGACTGCGCCATCTACGTGGCCCTACTTCCCGTACCGAATTTTACCGTCTCTCACTAGTTCGGACGGCGGCATGGGCGGCCTATAGGCCATTTGACCCTTGGGGCGATTGGGTAGTGGGCGAGCGTGGCGTGCTCAGAGGTTCAAAAGGGCCTGTTCGACCACTTCGCTCAACGATGGATGGATGTACAGCTGGTCGCGTGCCATCTGATCGACTGTCTGTCCGAATGCCATGCCTTGAATCAGCTGCTGAATCAATGTCGACGCCTGCGGTCCAATGATGTGAGCGCCCAGAAGGAGGCGCGAGTCGGAATCTGCAATCAGTTTGCAGACGCTGGTCGTGTCTTCCATCGCCCAGCCGTACGCGGCAGACGAGAACGGGTGCACTGTCGCGACCATGTTGTGACCCGCCGCGATCGCCTCCGGCTCTGTGAGGCCGACCGCTGCGACCTGCGGATGGCCAAAGACTGCATGTGGGGTAATCGTTCGGTCGATCGTCCGGAGATCATCAGCATTGGCGAGATTGTGCGCTACGACACGGGCGTCTGCGTTGGCGGTGTGCTTGAGCTGCGCGGGGTTTGTGATGTCGCCGAGCGCCCAGATGTCAGGATGAGCTGTCCGGAGCGTTCCGTCCGTGACCACGTACCCCTCGCTGTCCAGCTCCACCCCGGTCGCGCCAACCTGGAGTTCGTCGCCATTTGGCTGGCGGCCCACAGCGACCAACATTGCATCGCCAGTGATGGTGCAGGTCTCGTCACCCTCCAGGACCGTGACGGTGATGGTGTGGCCAACTTGTTCCATCTCGAGGATCGAAGTGTCCGTACGCACGTCGTACTTGGAGGCGTATGCATCGGTGAAGCGACGGGCGATCTCGGGATCCTCGCGACGGAGCATCAGCGAACTGCGGTTCAGGATCGTGACATGTGATCCAAGAGATCCGAACACGTTTCCTAGCTCGGCCCCGATGTAACCGCCGCCGAGCACGATCAATCGCTCTGGTAGAGCGTCGATCCGCATGATCGTGTCGGACGTGTGGAACTTCACGTTGGAGGTCGAAACAATGTCAGGAATCGCGACGCGCGCTCCAGCAGCGAGGACGATCCGGTCCGCAGTGATCGTCTCGGAAGTGCCACTGTTCATCGCAATCTCGAGGGTCTTGTCGCCTACGAAGCGACCACTGCCTTTGAAGACGGTGACGTGTTCCTGCTCTTCGGCGCGATATCGCTCTCCTCCCTCGGCGATTGGGTCGATCCGGCCGAAGACTCGGTCTCGAATCGCGGGCCAATCTGCACCACTGAATGAGGTGTGCACTCCGAGTGCAGGGCCAACCTCGGCAGCGTTGTGTGCCATCTCGGCTGCATACACGAACATCTTTGACGGGATACATCCCACGTTCAGGCACGTGCCACCGAATGTGCTTCGCTCGACGAGCGCGACGTTCAAATTGTCGAAGTCCGGAGTCAGCAGGGAGTTACCAGAGCCTGTTCCGATGATCATCAGGTCAAAGTGATTCATGCGGGCCTCTCTTCGGATCTCTTTTGGAGACATTGTTCGTTGTACATTGGCAAGTTGATGTGGACAGAATTGGTGCTGAACTGACGGGGGCCGCTGGTCAGCGAAGTCGGCTGATGAGCGCTGAGGTGTCGCTCCGAGCTGCGCCATTGGCCTTGAGCTCGTCGTAGTAACCCGCCACAAGTGATGCCACTGGTGTTGGTGCCCCTAGTCGTTCTGCCTCGGCCAGAGCGATGCCCAGATCCTTGATCATCCACTCGATGGCGAAACCGAAATCGAATTGATCGTCGACCATGGTCTGACCACGGTTCGTCATCTGCCACGAACCAGCTGCACCGTTCGAGATCGTCGCGAGGACCTTGGTCATATCAAGGCCTGCCGCGATGCCGAGATTGAGGGCTTCGGACAAGCCCTGCAGCAGACCAGCGATAGCAACTTGGTTGACCATCTTGGTTGTCTGACCGCTGCCGGTCGGCCCGATCAACGTTCGAGTCTGTGAATACGCCGACATGATTGGCTCGATCTGCTCGAACGTTTGCTCTTCTCCTCCACACATGATCGTCAACACACCGTTCTGGGCTCCAGCTTCACCACCGGACACCGGTGCGTCGATAACGCCCACGCCTCTGGCCCGGCCCGCTTCGGCGAGCTCGTCGGCAACGGTTGCCGAAGCTGTCGTGTGGTCGATCAGGATCGCACCCGAGGGCAGACCTGAAAGGGCCCCATCGGCCCCGAGCGCGACAGATCGAACGCTGTCGTCGTTGCCAACGATCAGGATCCCCACGTCTGCGCCGCGACACGCATCGGCGGGAGAGTCAGCGAGGCGAGCACCGGCGTGCTCGGCGCAGAACCGAGTGGCGACCCCGGTCGTCCGATTAAATACGGCGACGTCATGACCAGCGGCGACGAGATGGCCAGCCATTGGATACCCCATGGCTCCGAGTCCGATGAATCCGATTCTTGTCATTTCGGCAGGCTACAGCCCGATGATGGCTGGGATCTGTTCCCAACCGGCGTCCTCGTTCGGCGGGATCACGACGTCGGCCAGCTCGAGAATCTCTTCAGCCGCGTTGCTCGGAACAATTGCGATCGCCGCTGCCCGTAACATCTCGATGTCGTTGTGGCCATCTCCCACTACTGCGACGCGACGGTGGTCGATGCCTTGCCGAGCGCACCAGGCCTCGATTCCGGTCTGCTTGTCGACTTTGTGGGCTTGGATCATCAACCCATGGTCGCCCTCGAGGTGCGACTTTCCTACGATGGCGGTGGCGAGCTCGTTGCTGTTGATGTGGGCGGCCAAAGGATCTAGTAGGTCTCGTGGATACCCGAACGCTCCAAATCCAATGGTTGTCTCCGTTTCGATCGCAGACAGTAGCGACTGGACCGAAAGGACACCCGGAGCTCGCCGCAGATAGTCCGCTCCCGCCGACGGCGCGGGGCCGACAACGAGGTCGGTCTCGGGATGATCGATGTATACGAGTGGCTCCAGGCCAATCTCGTCAAAGGCTTCAGCCACAGCGAGTGCGTCATCGCGTTCGATGGCATCGACCAGGAACGACTCTCCCGCGAGAGCATCACGAGCAAGCGCTCCGTTCATAAGAATCGCTGGCCTGTTGTCCAGGCCAACAGGCAACAGGCCAAGCATCGCGCCTCGAGCTCTGCGGCCTGTCGCTATCACAAAGGGAAGGTCGGCGAGGTCAGCGGCAGCTACCACGGCAAGCGATGCATCGTGAATGCTCATGTCCGGTGCCCAAAACGTTCCGTCAAGGTCCGTGATCAAAGCGTCGACATACATCTTGAGCAGCGTATGGGTGTGTCACATGTATCGGTGGATTGACGCCACTCCGGCAGTCGTGGCGACTACCAATAGGTCATGGAACTCTCTCTGGTGATCATGGCCGCAGGCCTCGGAAGTCGCTTTGGCGGCACCAAACAACTCGTGGACGTGGGCCCAAACGGGGAAGCGTTTCTTGACTTCGCGATCGCCGACGGTCGAGCAGCTGGCTGCACCCAGGTCGTGTTGATCATCCGCAGCGATATCGAAGCCGATGTCCGAGCACATTTGGAACGCCAGTACGAGTCCCTGGACGGGTTCGTACTCGTTCGCCAGGATGACTTCGGGCCACGACGTGACAAGCCTTGGGGTACCGCTCACGCTGTACTGTCTGCTGCTGCAGTCGTGCGCGGCTCGTTCATCGTCGTGAATGCGGACGACTACTACGGCCCCATTTCATTCGCTCTGGCCGCAGAGGCACTAACCGGTGGCGATGGCAGCACTGGCGCCCTTGTCGCCTTCGAGCTCTCGAAGACCCTGCCGCTTGAAGGATCGGTTTCGCGAGGGGTGTGTGCAGTCGAAGACGGTGAACTGCAGTCGATCACCGAGACGCATGGCATCAGCCGGCGCGACGATGGCCAGATTCGATCAGAGGACCCTCCCGGAGAACATGCCGACGACACCTTGGTCTCGATGAACATGTTTGGCTTTCCTCAGTCTCTCTTCCCACATCTTGCCAGTCAGTGGGACGCGTTCTATGCAGATTTCGGAGGGGAACCAAAGACCGAATATCTCCTACCGGATGTCGTCGATCGGCTACGTGAGACCGGCGAGATGCGGGTTGTCGTTCCGCGTTCACAC
>CAXMRH010000111.1:0-8339 GCA_964196045.1 uncultured Chthoniobacterales bacterium
TAACGAGGTCGCGAGCCGTCTGGCTGCAATCACCGCTGAGTAGCCTGACTCGATGTCCGAAACCAACCCACCTCTGTCGCGTGCCGACGTTGCATACATCGCCAAGCTCGCGCTGCTGGACTTGACCGACGAAGAGATCGATATGTTCACCGGCCAACTCGGCAGTGTGCTCGAGACTGCTCAGGCCATGAACGACCTCGATCTGGGCGATGTCGCCCCCACGCACCACCCGCTCGGGCTGACGAACGTCTTGCGCTCCGATGAGGTTCGTCCATCGCTGGATCGAGCAGAGGTGCTCGCACAGGCCCCAGAGATCGAGGATCATCGTTTCAAGGTTCCTCCAGCACTCGGGGAGGAGTGATGCCGGTCGCTCAACCCGGTGCATTCGGCACCGTCCACGAACTTGCTCGCGCCGTCGCCGCAGGCGAGAGGTCGGCATCAGCGGTCATCGAGGATCACCTTGCGCTCATCGAGGCGAATGAAGAACAGGTGCATGCCTTCAACCTCGTGTTGGCCGACGAAGCTCGGGAGGCAGCGCTGGCCGTCGATGCACAGGTCGCGGCCGGGGAAACTGTGGGCCCGCTCGCAGGCGTCCCAGTCGCACTCAAAGACAACATGTGCACCCGGGGTATCCCGACCACGTGTTCGTCCAAGATCCTCGAAGGGTGGAAGCCGCCGTACACGGCAACTGTGGTCGAGCGCCTACGAGCGGCCGGTGCGATAGTCGTCGGCAAGACGAACCTGGACGAGTTCGCAATGGGTTCCTCGACCGAGAACTCGGCATTCGGCGCCTCGAAGAATCCCTGGAATTTGGATCGTGTACCAGGAGGCTCGAGCGGCGGAAGCGCGGCCGCTGTTGCCGCCGGCTTCGCTCCACTCTCGTTTGGTTCTGACACGGGCGGCTCAATTCGCCAACCGGCTTCGCTCTGTGGCGTCGTGGGCGTGAAGCCGACCTATGGCGCGGTTTCCCGATATGGCCTGATCGCGTTCGCGAGCAGCCTCGACCAGATCGGTCCTTTCACAACCACAGTGGCCGATTCGGCCCTTGCGTACGAAGTGATCGCCGGTCACGATCCGCTGGACTCGACCGCAGCCCCACAACCTGCCCTGCCTGTCTCTTCGAAGCTCGACCACGGCATCGATGGTCTTCGAGTTGGCGTCATCTCCGAGATGGCGGGTGGCGTGATCGAGGGTATTTCCGACGACGTTCTCGCCCGCCTGCGAGTCGCTGCCGACTCACTCGCCGCCGCCGGAGCAATCGTCGAAGAGGTTTCGGTACCGTCCACGGTGTACGGACTCCCCGCGTACTACATGATCGCTCCCGCGGAAGCGTCCTCGAACCTCGCTCGGTTCGATGGCGTGCGCTACGGCCTTCGAGAAGACGGCACGAACACGGCTGCCATGAACAAGGCATCTCGAACCGCTGGCTTCGGCGCCGAGGTCAAGCGGCGGATCATGCTCGGAACCTACGCCTTGTCAGCCGGTTATCGAGATGCGTACTACGGCAAGGCACAGCAGATTCGAACGAAGATCATCGAGGACTTCGATCGGGCGTATGAGAACTTCGACATTCTCCTCAGCCCGACTTCGCCGAGCACGGCCTTCGCCCTCGGCGATAAGACCTCCGATCCGTTGACGATGTACCTCAACGACGTGTGCACGATTCCGTCCAACCTGTCGGGTCACCCAGCCATCTCGGTCCCCTTCGGTGTTGGGGACGATGGTCTGCCGATCGGTGTTCAAGTCCTTGCCCCGCTGATGGGCGAAGTTGTCATGTACCAGGTGGCAGCAGAGCTCGAACGGGCCGCCGGAGGTGCATCATGACGTCCGAACTCACGCCTAGTGGCACGGCTCAATTCGCGATGGTCGACCGTGGGCCGGAGGTGCACGAACCCTCCATACCCGACGAGTGGGAGCTTGTCGTCGGTCTGGAAGTTCACGTCGAACTGTCGACCGCCACAAAGCTGTTCTGTGGTTGCCAGAACAGGTTCGGATCCGAGCCCAACACCAACGTGTGTCCAACGTGTCTCGGGCTTCCCGGCTCCCTTCCGGTCATGAACGAGAAGGCCGTTCACGACGCAATGCGCCTCGGTCGTGCGCTCAACTGCACCGTTCAACCCTCGGTCATGGCGCGCAAGAACTACTTCTATCCCGACATGCCGAAGGACTTTCAGACCTCGCAGTACGACCACCCAACAAACGAGGATGGCTGGCTCGATCTTCCAATCACGCAGGGTGCCCCTGACGGGGGGTGTACGCCGATTCGCATCAGCATCGAGCGAGCGCACATCGAAGAGGACACCGGGAAATCGACCCACGTTGGTGGCGATGGACGTATTACCTCAGCCCAATACTCGTTGATCGACTACAACCGAGCTGGCGTTCCGCTGCTGGAGATCGTCAGCCGACCAGACATTCGCACGGCGGAAGAGGCCAAGGCGTACGTGACCGAACTCCGTGGCGTCGTCTTGGCGCTTGGGGTGAGCGACGCAAAAATGGAAGAGGGTTCGATGCGCGTCGACGCCAACGTTTCGGTGCGTCCCAGAGGTTCTGACGAGCTTCGTACCCGCTGCGAGATCAAGAACATCAACTCGCTTTCATCGCTCGGTCGCGCGATCGCCCACGAGGCCAACCGCCACATCGACCTTTACGGTACGAATGAACGACCGCATCAGGAGACCCGTCACTGGGACGAAGAAGCCGGCCGTACCCGCTCCGGTCGATCTAAAGAGGACGAGGACGACTACCGCTACTTCCCGGAACCCGATCTCACGCCGCTGATCCCAACAGCCGCCGAACTAGCGGAGATCGAGGCTGAGGACCCCCCGACGCCGGCTCGATCGCGCGATCGTTTCCAAGACGCGAACGGCGGAACGTACCTCTCAGACTTCGAGCTGATCATTGAACGTGGCCTTGTGCACTTCGCGCTCGCAACAATCGAAGCGGGTGCAAACGGTGGTCGGGTCATCGTGCACCTCAACAACAACCTGGCCGACGGCATCGGCAAACTCACCCACGACTCTTTCGCCGCACTCATCGGCATGGAGACGTCCGGCGACCTCTCTGCGACCCAGACCAAAGAGGTTCTGGCGGAGATGGTCGCCTCCGGTGGAGAACCGCATGACATCGCTACTGCCAAGGGCTTCGAGGCCATGGACACGGGCGAGCTCGAGGGCATGCTCGACGGGCTCATCGCCAACCATCCAGGGGAGTGGGGGCGCTTCTGCGGTGACGACGAAGGCGACGCCAAGAAGATGGCGGGGTTCTTCACGGGTCAGATCATGAAGGCGACGAAGGGGCAGGCGGACGGCAAGGTCGTTGCGCAGCTCATGCAGTCCCGCAAGAGCTGACCACGAAACTCCAGAACGGATTAACAAGCTCACGCATAGTGCGCATAACGTCACGCTGCATGGGTTTCACTGAACTGGAAGTCGAAGTCATGATCTCCGGCGCTGGCCAGCGCCGACGCCTTTGGGTGTCTGCGCTTCCCGGTATCCGGCCCGGCCGTCGTCTCCGCATCGATGCCGCCGAAGACCAGCAATGGTGGCGCGTCATCGAGGTAGGCCAGATCCGACTGCGCGAGGCAGCAACCAGCCTGGAGCTGGCGCTCTAGAGGGTCAGGTCGCTCCCGTCACAACCCAGCGGTTCGATTGGAAGCGCCACAGGAGCGCGAGGCCACGGGTGACCATGAGCACCCAAATCGCGCCCCACAACCACCCGAGCCCGAGCGATAGGGCAGGAACGGCAAGGGCGAGCGGTATAAAGACCGCCGCGGCTCCGGCCATTGCCCAGGCCAGAAAACGCATGTCGCCGGCGCCGATGAGAATGCCGTCGAGCGCGAACACGATGCCGTTGATCGGTTGCATCAACGCCAGATGAATCAAGGCAATCGACGCAAGCGACGCGACAGCGGCATCGTTCGTGAACAACTCGGGCAGGAAGGGCGCACCCGCGCCGAAGATGACTAGTGCAACGAGTCCGACGGCGACACCCCATTGCAGAACCCGACGACCTGCCTCGTGTGCGCCTTCTTCGTCACCTGCGCCGAGGAATCGGCCCATCATCGATTGGCCCGCGATCGCGACCGAATCGAGCGCAAGGGCGGTGAACATGAAGAACTGGAAGGCGATTTCGTGTGCAGCGAGAGCCTCGGTTGAGATCCGGCTTGCGGCAGCCACGGACACCGTGAACGATCCACGGAGAGCGACCGTTCGAATGAAGAGGTTGCCACCGACCCGAAGAAGACGGGTGATCTCGCTGAAGTCTGGGACGAGCTTGACCCCATGCGAAAGCACATCGCGCCCGATCCACCAGAGATATGCGCCAGCACCAAGCCACTGTGCAATGACAGTAGCGAAGGCGGATGCACCGATCTCGAGGTCGAAGCCGACGATAAGCACGAGCTCGAGTACCAGGTTGAACACGGCGGTTACGAGCGCCACAAGGAGCGGCCGAGTCGTGTCTTGGAGGCCGCGCAGGTAGCCGACGCCGCTGAGCGTTAGCAGCATTGCGGGTAGACCCCACAGGCTCACGAGGAGGTAACGCCGAGCCTGTTCGAGGATTGCTTCGGCATTTCCGTCGTCGGTTTCGCCGAGCAGTCGCAGAATCGGATCGGCGAAGCGCCACACGAGCAACCCGAGCAACACACCCATGCCTGCGGCGAGCCAGAGGCCCTGGACTGCTTGGTGTGCGGCTCGCTGCTTCTCGCCTGCGCCGAGTAGTCGGGAGACGGCGGCCGTCGTCCCGTACGCGAGGAAGACCATGATTGCGTGCACGGTCAGGAGTGTCTGTCCAGCGATGCTGAGGCCCGCGAGCTCGATGGTGCCAAGCAAGTTGCCCACCACCGCGGTGTCGGCAAGAACGTACAGAGGCTCGGCGATCAACGCGCCAAGTGCGGGTACGGCGAGACGAGCAATCTCGCGGTCGAGGTCTCTCACTCCGAAACTCTACTTCTGGCTGTAGGGAGAAATAGTTGGACGTCCTAGTATTTGCAGCGGACGTACAGCGAGGGCTGTTCACGTCAGGAGGAGACGTAATGTTGGATCTCAGTGGTGTATCGGCACTTGTTACCGGCGGGGCCTCTGGGCTCGGCTACGGGTGTGCGGCCAAGCTTGCCGAGAATGGCGCCAAGGTGCTGATCGCCGACCTCGACGAAGAGAGGGGCAACGCCGCAGCGACCGAGTTCGGCGGCATGTTCGTCAAAGCCGATGTCGCCGACGCCGACCAGATGCAGGCCGCCGTGGACGCCGCCGGAGAGATGGGACCACTTCGCGCCGCGGTAAATGCTGCGGGCGTCGGACACGCCATGCGCACCGTGAACCGCAACGGCGATCCGTTCGACCTTTCACAGTTCGAGTTCGTGGTCCGCGTGAACCTGATCGGCACGTTCAACTCCACCCGTCTTGCAGCTGCTGCTATGTCGAAGACCGAACCGCTTACTGACGGCGAGCGCGGGTCGATCGTCAACTTTGCTTCCGTCGCTGCGTTCGATGGTCAGATCGGTCAAGCCGCCTACTCGGCCACCAAGGCCGGTATCGCTGGTATGACGCTGCCGATCGCACGCGACCTCAGTTCCGTCGGCGTCCGCATCAACACGGTTGCACCGGGCCTGTTCGATACACCTATATACGACAAGATGGTTGCTGGCGGCCGCGACCCACAGGAGTTCAAGGACACGCTCGGCCAGAGTGTGCTCTTCCCGAAGCGTCTCGGGTATGCATCCGAGCTCGGGACCATGGTTTACGAACTACTTACGAACAGCTACATGAACGGCGAAACGATTCGCGTCGACGCAGGCGTTCGCCTGCCACCGAAGTAAGGGGTCAGCAATGGCAGATGAAGTACTGACAGAGATCCGTGGCAAGGTCATGGTGATCACGCTCAACCGCCCCGAGGCAATGAACGCGGTCAATCAAGACTTGGCCCAGGCGCTTGCAGCCGCTGTTGACGAGATGGACGCGAACCCAGATGTCTCTGTCGGTGTACTCACGGGCAACGGTCGTGGATTCTGCGCCGGCATGGACCTCAAGGCCTTCGTCCAGGGCAGCTTTCCTGGCATCCCCGGGCGAGGATTTGGCGGCATCACCGAACAACTTCCCAAGAAGCCGCTTATCGCGGCGGTCGAAGGGTTCGCATTGGCGGGCGGTTGTGAGCTCGCACTTGCCTGCGACCTGATCGTCGCGTCAGAAGGTGCCAAGTTCGGCATCCCCGAAGCAGGTGTGGGTCTCTTCGCTGCAGCTGGTGGGCTCCTCCGCCTTCCACGGGTGCTGCCGTATGCGGTTGCCATGCGTATGGCGCTCACCGCGCAGCCGATCAGGGCCGAGGAGGCCCTCGGGTACGGCATGGTGACCGAAGTGACGCCGAAGGGTGAGGCCCTCGACAAGGCCATCGAACTCGCCGAGCAGATCGCCAAGAACGCACCACTCTCGCTGATGGCCTCGAAAGAGATCATCCGCGAGACCCAGGGACGCACCGAAGAAGAGTTCTGGGAGTACCAGAAAGGCCACTACGGCGTGATCTTTCGCAGCGAAGACGGCAAGGAAGGCGCCACCGCCTTCGCCGAGAAGCGTGCCCCCAATTGGCAGGGCAAGTAGGGATTTCAGCGCTCGGGCAGCGGAGGGCCATCGCTCTTCCATTTGTTATCCGGAGAACACAGGGCGTCGAGGTTCCGGACCGCAGTGGGGCCGTGTTTGCTCGCGGGTTCTCGATGGTCGGCTTCGAGCCAACTGAACGGTGAGTCGCATCCGGCTGTGCGGCACTGGCCGCGTGCTTCGACGAAGATCGCTGTTCGCATCCATTCGGGAGCCTGTCGAGTGGTCGTGCCGAGATCTAGGCTTCGGCTCTTCGAGTTCATGACCTGACGACGCATTCGGGCAGTTGCCAACAAGATCAAGGCGAGCTTGGGATGTATTGGCGTTCCGTCGACTAGCTCGCATCGACCGTCGACATCATCGAACTCAACGGGAAGTGGTTCATTCGAGGGCTCGGCAAGGCGACGTAGCGCATCGTCGGCGACGGACTTGGACATCGTCAGGTGGACCAGCGGCGCAGCGGGGCTGCCGTCGGTCGTTCGGGCGGACTTTGCGGCAATCGTGACGAGAGCTTCGGCCCGTCGGTGGTCGGCGCGCCGAGCAACCTTGTTTGTGGCATCAGCGCGGAACAGCCGTTGTTCCTCGACGGCTAGCTGGTGCTTGAACACTCCACCCGAGATCGGATCGAGTCGACCGGAGAACCGAACGGTTCCGTCGGGGAGTGTGGAAACGGTGAGCGAGTTGTCGGCGATCTGAGCGTCGGGGATGTCACCGTCGGGATCGTTGGCGATCAACCAGTACGCGACTGCGTTCGTGAACGACTTCCACTCGAGTGTTTCCACAAAGCGCAGGAACAACTGCTGATCGCACTGCATGGCTGCATGTACCCGGATGCAGTCGGTTTTCCGGAGTGCATGCAAATGCGCCGCTGATACTTCGCCTCGGAGAAAGGCGTCCTGGAAGTCTGGGAAGTCGAAGAGCCATCGACCGAGTCGCGCATCGGCACGAACGATGGAGGGGTCGACGTGCGTGCGAGACGCGACGAACTGATCGATGGTGCGCAGGCCGTGGTTGGCCGGGACTCCGGCGGCGTCGGCTTCGGCCAGCGTGACCGAGAGGACAGCGTCGAGTCGGGCGCGTGCAGATTCGAGCACTACGACCCGGCTGGCAAGAACGTCGCTCGACAGGCAGGACAGGGGAGCTGCCGCAACCTCATCGAGAGCCGCGATGAGACCTGTCACCTCCGATTCTGAACTCGCACTGTCCACCAAACTCATAGATTCATCCTATCGAACAGCCGTTCGATCACCAACTCGAAAGGACACCTACGAGAACGGTTTCACGGTGGATCCTCGGGTGTTCTAGGTTGCTTGCATGAGCAACGAACACATGACGCTGTACTTCAACCCTGGTTGAGGCAAAGCACGAGGGGCGGTCGCCCTTCTAGAAGAACGAAACGTCGATTTCACCGTCGTCGAGTATTTGAAAGAACCACTCGACGAACCGACACTTCGTGACATCATCACCAAGCTGACCGACCCGACGGCAGACATGATTCGCAAAGATGGTCACTTCGCCGAGCTCGGTCTCGATGCCACTGACTACACGAGCGAGGACGACGTGGTTGCGCTACTTCTCGATCACCCCAAGCTCATGCAGCGGCCGATTGCCGTCGTCGGTGATCGAGCTGTGATCGGTCGGCCGTCAGAGCGCGTCTTCGAAGTACTCGGGAACGCTTCGCGTTCCTCATGAGATTGGGCTTCGCCCAACTCATGGAGGCGTAGTCGGCAGGCCGAAGCCTCCGCCGCC
>CAXMRH010000112.1:0-12102 GCA_964196045.1 uncultured Chthoniobacterales bacterium
GTGTGTTCTCCAAAATGAAAGATGGACGCAGCGAGCACAGCATCGGCGTGCCCTTCGGTCACTCCCTCAGCGAGGTGTTCTAGTGTCCCGACTCCGCCGCTGGCGATGACCGGAATACCAACCGCGTCGCTGATCGTGGCCGTCAGCTCGAGGTCGAAGCCCTCTCTTGTGCCGTCGCGGTCCATCGAGGTCAGCATGATCTCGCCTGCGCCGAGCTCTTCAACTCGTTTCGCCCACGCCACGGCATCGATACCCGTGGCTGTCCGGCCGCCATGGACAAATACTTCGAAACCGCTCTCTGGAGCGTCTGCTCCGGTGCTGCGACGAGCGTCGATCGATGCGACTACACACTGTGAACCGAACTCTCGTGCTATCTCGGTGAGAACCTCAGGACGGTCGACTGCGGCGGTGTTCACCGCAACTTTGTCGGCGCCGACTCGGAGGAGCCGGCGGGCGTCCTCCACCGATCGGATACCTCCCCCGATCGTGAACGGGATGTACACCTGTTCTGCGGTTCGACGAGCGACTTCCACGATGGTGTCTCTGGCATCGGAGGAAGCGGTGATGTCAAGAAAGACCAGCTCATCGGCGCCCTGTTCGTCGTAACGGGCAGCAAGCTCCACGGGGTCTCCGGCGTCGACGAGGTCGACGAAGTTGACACCCTTGACCACCCGCCCGGCATCCACGTCGAGACACGGAATCACCCGTGCAGCGATGCTCATGAGCGCTCCAATACGGCAGCGGCTGTACGTTCTCGGCACAGTTGGACGAAGTTCTCGATGATCCGAACCCCCACCGGGCCCGACTTCTCTGGATGGAACTGCGTTGCGTACACGTTGCCCCGCTGCACCGCTGCCGTCACGGTGCCCCCGTACTCGCAGGTGGCGGTGACGTCGGCGGTTGGCTCGGGGGCATAGGAGTGGACGAAATAGACCCAGCTCCCCTCCTCGATCCCGGCGAACAGTGGAGACTCACGAGTGAATTCCAATTGGTTCCACTGCATCTGTGGGCGCTTAACCGTGTCGGAGAGCAGCCGAATCTGGCCGTCGAGTATTCCGAGACCAGCAGTGCCTGGAACCTCCTCGCTCGACTCGTACAACGCCTGCATGCCAACACAGATCCCGATGAACGGTTTCCCGCTGGCGACAGCGTCATGCGCCAGCGTGTCGACGCCAGCGTCCCGAATCGCTTCCATCACCCGACCGAAGTTCCCGACACCGGGAAGGACAACTCCATCTGCGGTCTCGACGACATGTGGATCTGTCGTCAATACCGGCTCTGCACCAGCACGCTCGAGAGTCTTTTGCGCCGACCGCAGATTGCCGATGCCGTAATCCAACACAGCAATCTTTGTCTTTCTCGACACTTCCGGTCGAGGTCCCTCGTCGATCGATTTCTCCTCGAAAGCCACCTAGAGGGTTCCCTTCGTCGACGGAAGGCCTCCTCCCGTGACCGCGACCGCATCGCGAAGTGCGCGAGCGACGCCCTTGAACGTCGCTTCGATGAGGTGGTGTGTGTTCCTTCCGCGGACTGAGACGATATGGAGGGTCAGTCCCGCAGACGTCACAAAGGCACGCCAGAACTCCTCACATAGCTGAGGATCGAACGGTGGATCACCAAGGATCTTCTCACCCGGAAATTCGACCTCGTAGTGCAGATAGGGGCGGCCAGACAGGTCGAGCGCTGTCTCGATGAGAGCTTCGTCAAGCGGCACGGCATTCGAGGCGAACCGACGCACGCCGACCTTGTCACCGAGCGCGTCCTTGAATGTAGAACCGAGAAGTATCCCTGTGTCCTCGACCGTGTGGTGCGAGTCGATTTCGAGGTCACCGCGAGCGTGCACGACGAGATCGAAACCACCGTGTCGTCCGAGCTGATCGAGCATGTGGTCGAAGAATGGCAACCCCGTCGAACAATCGGTCGTACCTTCGCCGTCGAGTTCGATAGTGATCTCGATCTGCGTTTCCTTGGTGTCTCGGTTTGCAGACGCGTTTCGCAT
The DNA here is from genome assembly GCA_964196045.1 of uncultured Chthoniobacterales bacterium. GTDB lineage: Bacteria > Actinomycetota > Acidimicrobiia > Acidimicrobiales > SHLQ01 > SHLQ01. The sequence continues at coordinate 2,000 of CAXMRH010000112.1, forward strand.
GCATCGAGTGTACGGAGCACGTCGTCAGGTCAGGTGCTCAGAATGCCCGTCAGCGCAGAAAGGAAACGGTCGTTCTCCTCGGGCGTGCCAACGGTGACCCGGAGACAGCCTTCGAGTCGTGGCCACGAAGCGCAGTTACGCACCAACACCGACTCCTTCACGAGGGCATCCCACAACGCCTCACCCTCCATCTCCTCCGCGCGGAACAAGAAGAAATTCGCTTCGCTCGCCCAGGTTTGAACCGGCAGGTCGACGAGAGCTGACAACAGCCGGCCCCGCTCCTCCACGATCATGGCGACACGAGCATCCATGTCGGCGCTGAAGTCGAGCGCAGCGAGTCCTGCGGCCTGTTTGAACGAGTCGAGGTGATACGGCAAGACCACCTTGTTCAGTTCGCCGACCAACCAGGACGGTGCCAAGAGATAACCTAGACGGGCTGCAGCCATCGACCAGGTCTTCGAGAACGTTCGACTGACCACCAGCGGCACATCGTCGTCAATCTTTGACACGGCCGAGTTGGATGCGAACTGCCCATATGCTTCGTCGACCACGAGGAGCGACGTCGTCCCCTCGATCATCTCGAGGACGGCATCGACGGTGTCCGGTGGATCGACCAGCCCGCTTGGATTGTTAGGCGAACACAAGAAGATGACGTCGGGCCCGTGGGTCTCGATCACCCGGCGCACCTCATCGAGATCGAGCGTGAAGTCGTCACGGCGCGAGCCCTCGACGACCTGGGTTCCTGTGGTCTTTGAGATATGTGCGTGTAACGCATAGGTCGGCTCGAACACCGCAGCAGTGCGGCCTGCACCGCCGAACGTCAACATGATCGTCTGGAGGACTTCGTTCGAGCCGTTGGCGACGAACAGTTCGCTCGGATCGTGTCCGTACCGATCGGCCAGAGCGATGCGCAGGGCAGTTGCTGAACGATCGGGATATCGATGCCAGGTAATCTCATCGAGCGCCCGGTGAAGCGCCTGAGTGAACCCCTCGGGAGGAGCTGTCGGAGCCTCGTTGGTGTTGAGCCGAACCTCAACGTCGATCTGAGGCGAGTGGTATCCCGGCCGAAGCGCGAGATCAGCCCGTACCTGTGGTCGTGGAGAACGCCGTGAGCTCATCGTCAGAACACCCGAAGAGCGCTTTGCAGGTTCCGACCGGCGCTGTGCAGCGAACGCTCTACCTCGAACAGACGAATCGCCACATCATCGCGTTCGGTGCCCCGATACCGAACGGCCACCTCCACGACTCGTTCAACGAGTTCGTCAATCTGAGTTGCCACCGCGGAGAGTTCTGCCTGGTCCGAATTCATGGCTTGAACATAGCCCCGAGAATAGGAAAGAGCGGATGCCGAAGCATCCGCTCTTTTCTACGACACGAGGGCGGCGGATCCCTCATTATGTGTCGCAAAGGCGCCCCGTCGCGGCGGAGCTCAGGGGCGCGTTGTGCACAGTATCACCGACTTATGATCGGTAAAATTTGATCGGCACCGAACTTGCCCATATGGGTACGTTTTGGGAATCTTCTCGGAAACCTTGTCAATCCCGGCTTCGGTCGCTGCCGCCGTATCCTGACGGCGTGGAATTCACCGTGGAACACACCGAAGGGCACAAATCTGTGGTGCACCTCACGTTTGACGTTGCTGAGTCCACCACAACGGTTGGCGACGCACTCGCTCTGGCAGAGAACGTGGGGAGCGACGCCGAGATCTGGATCCACGGAACAGACGATGAGCGCGGCCAGCTCATGGACTCCAAGGGGTTCTCGTCCGACCGGACGTTGCTGCAAATGCGGCTGCCTCTACCGGCAGTGGAGACCGACCTGGTCACGAGTCCATTCACCGAAGGTGACATCGACGAATTCGTCGCCGTGAACAACCGGGCCTTCCACTGGCATCCGGAACAATCCGGGCTGACACCCGAAGCCGTCCGTGCCGACATGAGCCAGCCATGGTTCGACGCCGGTGGCTTCCGACTTCACCGGATCGACGGTCAACTCGCCGCGTTCTGCTGGACGAAGGTTCACACCGAACCCGAAGCGCTCGGAGAGATCTACGTGATTGCGGTCGACCCTGAGTTTCATGGTCAGGGCCTTGGAAAGGCGATGACCCTCGCAGGACTGCAGTGGCTCGCGGATCGTCCATTGTCCACCGCAATGTTGTACGTCGAGTCGGACAATCACGCCGCGGTGGCCACATATCGCAAGATCGGTTTCGACGTTCACCGCACCGACACCCTCTGGACCAGGTCATGACCACCTCCCCCACCGCTCGTCCACTCAGTCGCTACCAGCTCGATCGCGAACAGTTCGGCGAGCTTCTTGCGGATCACCCCACCTATCGCGTCGAGCAGATCTGGAAAGGCCTGTACGAAGATGGCCTCGACATACACGACATCACCACACTGCCCAAGGCACTTCGAGCCGAACTCGACGAGCTACTGCCCGCTGCGTTGTACAACCGCACCGAACGGATCAGCGAAGGCGGCGAGACCCACAAATGGTTGTGGGGTCTGGCCGATGGTGATGCTGTCGAGACCGTACTCATGCACTACCCAGGTCGTTCGACTGTCTGCGTGAGCAGCCAAGCGGGCTGTGCAATGGCCTGCGGATTCTGCGCCACCGGACAAGAAGGGTTTCGACGCCATCTCACGACCGGAGAGATACTGGAGCAAGTCGTTCGCGCCCGTCGGGCCGCCAAACCTCGCCGTCTCTCGAATGTCGTGTTCATGGGCATGGGAGAACCCCTCGCCAACTACGACGCCACCTGGGGTGCGATTCGCCGGATTCACGGTGACCTCGGATTGTCTGCGCGGCACATCACCATGAGCACGGTCGGCGTCGTCCCAGGGATCAAACGTATGGCGACCGAACAGCTCCCGGTCAGCTTGGCCGTTTCGTTACATGCAGCGACCGACGAACTACGAAGCGAGCTCGTCCCGCTCAACAAGCGTTACCCGATCGACATGCTGGCCGACGCGTGTGCGAGCTACGTCGCAGCAAGCGGACGCAGGCTGAGTTTCGAATGGGCACTGATCGCGGGAGTCAACGACACCGAAGAACAGGCGATCGCCCTCTCCGAGATCTGCCGCGAACTCCGCGCCCATGTCAATCTCATCCCGCTGAACCCGACGCCGGGCTACCCGACGGTCGGAACCGACGCCACTGGTGTCGCACGATTTCAGCGCTGGCTCCACGATCGCGGCACCAATGCAACCGTTCGCCGCAATCGAGGAACCGACATCGATGCTGCTTGCGGGCAACTGCGAGCAAGTCAAGCAGCAACACCGCAACCCGTTTCCTCGCCTCGGCGTAAGCAGCCCTGAACCAGCGACGACGCCGTTTCTAGCCGTTCGGAACAAAGAATGCGCTCTGCGCTGCACTACCCTTTGACCCGATGGCTGATCGCTATGCATTCCAAAGTCCCTTCTCACGTGGATCCGGTTCAGATCCGTGGTTCACCGCTGGATCTGTCGCGGTCACGACCACCGTTGCGGTAACGGCGCTAGGACTCTTCGGCATCTTGCTCTTCGTGGTCGAAGGGGGCTTCGGCGTGATCAGCGAATCCCTACTTCTCGACGATTCAGCCATCACGCGCGGTCAGCTCTGGCGGTTCGTGAGCTGGCCAATCCCACCCGCTAGTGACTTCTTCTGGGCACTCCTCGGACTGATCTTCTTCTTCCTCATAGGCAGCCAATTCGAGAACATGCTTGGACGACGAGCGTTCACGAGCCTCATCGGGGCCATAGTCGTCATCCCGGCCGTCCTGGCCACGCTGGTCGGCGTCATCGTGGACGACAGCGTGCCGTCGTTCGGGCTAGGGATGATCTTCCTGGGTATCGCAGCAGGGTTCTCCGCTTCGATGCCACAAGCCCGATCGTTCTTCAACATCCCGTTCTGGGTCCTCGTTGCATTTTTCTTCTTCGTACAATTCCTGCAGCTCCTCGCGAGCCGCAGCCTCACTGGACTTGTCATGCTCACCTCGACAGCGTTCATCGGCCTCGTAATGACCCGTTCACTCGGGTTCGCGAACGCCGAGTGGATTCCGACAATGCCGCTCCCAGGCTTCGTGACCGGGACCCCAACAACAAAAACTGCAAAGCCAGCCAAGCGCCGCAAGACCAAGAGAGGCGCAAAACTGACAGTCGTGCCTCCCTCGAGCGCATCAGAGGCTGAAATCGATGCCCTCCTCGATCAGGTCAACGAGCAGGGCCTGGACAGCCTGACGAAGAAGCAGAAGCAGACGCTCGAACGCCACGCCAAAGAGATGCGCAAACGTCGCGATACCTAACGTTGACCGAACCCGTCTGACCGATCAGGACTCGCGGATGAGTGCGACTGCCGCGGCCGCGAGCTCATCACGCTGTTTGGCGATTGCTTGCCAGGCATCAGCGATCCGGGCAGGTTGACCTTCCAGTGCAACGGTCAGGAGATCGTCACCGAGGCGGATGACGATCACGGCACCCCGTTCAGTCGAGGTCACCGAGTCGACGAACGAGCCGAGCGCATCTCGTTCGATCAGATCGAGTTTCATTCGTACCGATGTCGCCACATGGTTCAGCGATCGCCGGACTGCTTCTCGCTCACCGGAAGAGATCAAGCTCACGAGGGGCTGCGTTGCTTCACCCCGAAAGAGCATGGCCCCAGCAAAGCCAGGCGACCAGTCTGCGATTTCTTCCAATGCGGAGCTCAAGCGCGCCATCATGACCTCGTCGACATCCTCTGCCGTCGGTCCATCTCCGCCGCTGCGAGCCCGTCGTCTCTTCTCGGACGCAGCAAGCGCTGCACGGCGCGCCATTTCGGCGACCTCGTCCTCGCGGCTGTCAGGACCGTTGTCGGATGCACTCGTCACTCCCCGGAACGCTAGCGGCCGCGGAGGCGATCCCCGATCCTCCTAGCCTGAAGGCGTGACACAGAACATCGAACCTCGCTCCAACGCAGCCCTGCCGGAGCTCGACGCACCCCTTCCCCAAGGTGAGGCAAAGGGCGACGCCGTGCAGGCGATGTTCGACACGATTGCGCCTCGCTACGACATGGTGAATCGAATCATGACCTTTCGACTCGATGTTCGCTGGCGTCGGACCTCGATCGACTCACTTGGCCTACCTTCACACTCTTTGATTCTGGACCTCGCGACCGGTACGGGTGACTTCTGCCGAGAATTGGCCGAGCGAAACTATCGATCGATAGGAGCCGACTTCAGCTTCGGCATGTTGGCGGCGGCCCGGACGGAGGAACCGCTCGTGCAAGGAGATGGGATGAATCTGCCGCTCGCGACTGCCTCAGTCGATGGTGCAACGTGTGGGTTTGCGTTGCGGAACTTCGTCGACCTGCAGATGGTGTTCGAAGAACTCGGTCGCGTCGTCCGCCCTGGGGGCCGCATTTCGCTCTTGGATGCAAGCGAACCGGATAACGCGGTCTTGCGGTTCGGCCACGGCCTGTATTTCGGCAAGGTCGTTCCCCTCATCGGCGGGCTGTTGTCAGACAAACGGGCCTATGGCTACCTGCCTCGCTCGCTGGCGTACCTCCCGCCGCGCCCAGAGCTGCTCGATGGCCTCCGGCGGGCCGGCTTTGGCGATGTAGTGCACGAACAGCTCACGTTCGGCGCAGCCCAGCTCCTCACGGCTACCCGAGATCACGAGTAGCTCGGGGACCGAGAGCCGCGTCCTAGAGCAGGAGTCCGATAGTCATCGCGAGGCCGGCAGCAAGTTGTGTTCTCGCCGTGGACTCCAGAACAGGGATGAGAGCACGACCGGTAACGCCTTGATGCACCGCCAACATTCCGGGCACAGCAGCCAGCGAGCCGACCAGCCCAAGAAGAAGCCAATACCGCTCGGTGACCACAGCGACGACAGCAATCAGTACGAACGCTCCGAACATCGCTCCGTTGTAGAGCCGGCGGGTCGCTCGGTCTCCGAGCCGCACGGCGAGCGTTCGCTTGCCTACGGCAGCGTCACCTAGTCGATCGCGAAGATTGTTGATCACGAGCAGCGCCGTGGCGAACACACCAACCGGCACCGACAACACCGTTGCCAGGCCAGAGAGGGATTCGGTCTGCACGTACGCTGAACCGACCGTGGCAACCACCCCGAAGAAGACGAAGACGAAGACCTCGCCCAGGCCGAGGTAGCCGTACGGATTCTTGCCCCCGGTGTAGAACCACCCAGCCCCGATCGAGGCTGCGCCCACGAGCAGGAGAAGCGGGTTCACGGCGATCGAGAGCGCGAGCCCTACGGCTCCGGCAACCGCGAACGATACAAGTACGGCTTTTTTCACCGCCGAAGCCGACGCTGCCCCTGAGCCAACGAGGCGAAGCGGACCAACTCGGTCTTTGTCCGTACCTCGGATTCCGTCGCTGTAGTCGTTTGCAAAGTTGGTCGCTACCTGGAGGGCCAGAGCGACCACGAGAGCAGCGATGAACCGCCAAAGCACGAAACGACCCTCTGCGACGGCGCTTGTTCCGACGACCACAGGCACCACGGCCGCTGGCAGCGTCTTTGGACGCGCCCCGGCGACCCAGAGTGCGAGTCCGGTGGGTGGTGAAGTCATGGTCGATCAGTATGGCCTGACTTGGCCACTACGAACGATCCGTATTCCGCCAACGACCGCGGTGTGTCGTGACCACGGTCGGTCGACGCGATCGCCGAGAGGAAACACTTTGACGCTCCGTCTCGGCATCTGGATGGCCGACCGCGATTGTCCCAATTGCACGGAACGTTTTGGGCACGTCGAATTGATCACGTACCGCTGCCTCATGCTCGAATTGCCCAAAGAAACACGCACCAAGCCCGAGCGCTGCGGCAGTGAGCAACACGTTCTCCACCGCTGCTCCCCCGTCGACCCACCAGTACGGCACCGACCATGCGTCTACGGACGTACCAAGGCCTGTTCGTGACTTGTCCGGCTCGGCGTACCGGTCGACGTATCGACCCGGATCCATGTACGGGATCAGCAGAGCCGGCGCACAGAGTAATCCAGGCCAAGGGAACGACTGCCGCCGAGATTCCGAAAGCGTCGCGTCCCAATACTGCGACAGCGAGTCGCCGTTGAGCACCAACAATTCAAGTGACCGGGTGTTGCCCGCGCTCGGCCCACGATGTGCTGCATCGATGAGAAGATCGAGCTGATCGACGGTTAGTGGATCGGGGCGATAACTCCTGACCATCCGCCGTGACGCGATTGCGTCCGGTACGGAGAGCACCTCTGGTGTAGTTGCGTCGCCTGGGTCTGACCCCTCAGGCGAACTTGGCAAGATCCTCTGACATTGCCCAGCCGAAGCCCACGAGGACGTCGCCGTTCGCCGGATCAAGGTCGTCGAAGAACGCTGCGACATCCGGGTCGATCGATTCGGGCTTGGACGATTCGTGGTCGAAGGCGCATGGCAGAGACCCGTCGCCCTTTGAGCTGAACGTTCGATCGGCATACCGGAGGGGTGAGATGCCAAACCGCTTCGCAAACCGTCGACCCCACGCCCGCTCTTCGCCGGATGCTCGGTGATCGGGCCGTGGCACGACGTCGTTGAAGCTCTTGAGAAGCTCGAACCCGTCGGCAGTCTGCATACGAAAACCGACGACGACATCCTCATCGGGGAACGCCATCACTGCTCGATGCATCAGGTCCGTGACCATCCCGCGCATCACGGTGTCTCGCCGGGACGACCGTCCAATGGAACCAAGACCGAGAATGATCGCAGGAGTGCCGCCGATCCGCTCGAGCGTATAATACGCAAATCCCTTCAGGCGCCCGTTGTCGAGGGCCTGGCAGCAGAGCACCCACTCTTCAGCCTGCTTCGAAAGCTCACCGGCTTCGTACGGAAGCGGCGCGTCGGCACACAGATCAGCCATGTCAGAAATTTCCGCATCGCTGAGCGCGTTGCAGTCTTTTGTTTCTACTTCCATTGCCATGTGCGCGTGTCGCCTTGCTGTTGTTCTTGGGGTAGATGTTTCTCTCGGGTTACTCCAGTCCAGTCGATTTCAGGGCGAAAACGCAAACCGGGTCGTACAGATCAGACGACAACCGCGTCTGGTCCAAGAAGAACTCGAAGTTCGGCCACGAGACCATTGCCCGTGTCGACGCGATACGTCTCGGGGAGTCGGATCACCTGCTTGCCGTCGAGGTGCAAGAAGACGTCCGAGTCACCAGTGTGATCGTTGAGCAGAATCTTCAACGCGTCGAGAGTCCCAGGATCCTGGGCATGGACCGGCAAGCGTAGGCGAAGCGGAATTGACGCGGTCATCTGCGCCGAGTCGAAAATCTCGAGATCTTGGGCGATGAACTTCGGAATGTCGTCCTTCTTGTCGAGGCGTCCTCGCACGACCACGATCGCATCGTCAATGAGCTTGTGGCCATGCTCGGCCATCTGACGAGGGAACACCATGACCTCGATCGAACCCTCCAGGTCCTCGAGTTCGAAGATCGCCATGAGGTCACCCTTTCGGGTCCACTTCTTCTGCAGGTTGGTGATCACGCCGCCGACACGGAGAAACGCTCCGTCGGTTTCGTCCTCGAGCGCCCCGACCGTCTTGTCACAACGTCGACCCAACGCGGCTTCGTACCCAAGGATGGGATGATCGGAGATGTACAGGCCGAGCATCTCCTTTTCATGGGCGAGTCTCGGCATCTTGTCGAACTCGGTATCAGGGATGTCCGGGCGATCGTCGAAACTTGGCGCGTCACCGAGGCTGCCGAACAACGTCGCGACACCGATGTCATGATCCTTGCGAGACGCAACGGTGCGATCGATGATCACTTCGTAAACGTTGAGAAGCCCCTTGCGCGGATGACCAAGCGCATCAAAGGAACCCGCCTTGATCAGCGATTCGATCGTTCGCTTGTTGAGGACCGTGTAGTCGACCCGCTCGACGAAATTCAAAAAACTCTCGAACGGCCCGTTCACATCGCGCTCCGACACGATCATCTCGACCAACGCCGTCCCGACATTTCGAACTGCCGACATTCCAAAGACAATCTGACCCAAGGCATCGCCGGAAAGGTCGGGTTCGGGGTGAAAGTCGACCCGCGCTCGATTGATATCCGGAACGATTACGTCGATGCCCATGACGCGGCATTCGTTCAGATAGACCGCCGCCTTGTCGAGGCTGCCCTTCACCGAAGTAAGAAGCGCAGCCAAGTACTCGACCGGATAGTGGGCCTTGAGCCAGGCGATCTGATACGCCACGAACCCGTAGCCGTAACTGTGACTCTTGTTGAAGGCATAGTCGGCGAAGGGTTCAATGATCTTCCACCACTCCTCCCCCAGCGGACGTCCGTAGCCCGTGGTCTCGCATCCATCAATAAACTTGGCCTTCTCTTTCTGCATGACCTCGCGAATCTTCTTGCCGCAGGCCTTTCGCAGTGAATCGGCGTCGGCAAGCGAGTACCCGGCAAACTTCTGCGCGACCCGCATCATCGATTCCTGATAGATCATCAGGCCGTAGGTGTCGCCGAGAATTTCCGAGGCGTCGTCGTGCAGATACGTGACGGGCTGCCTGCCGTTCTTTCGATCGGCGTAGTCATTGTGCATGTTGGCTTCCATCGGCCCCGGCCGATAGAGCGCCACGAGAGCGGCGACGTCCTCGAACTCCGTCGGACCGAGTGATTTCATCAACGATCGCATTGGGGTCGACTCGAGCTGGAACACGCCGATCGTGTCGCCGCGCCGGAGAAGCTCATAGGTCGGCTCATCTTCGAGATTCACGTTGTCGATGTCGACGTCGACACCTTGTGTCTCGCCGATCATGCGAAGTGTGTCATCGATAACGTCGAGGTTTCGGAGGCCTAAGAAGTCCATCTTTAGAAGACCCAGCGACTCGACGCCGTTCATCTCATATTGTGTGACGACGGGGGCGTCCTCGGGGTCCTGCCCGGCTTCTGGTTTTCGTTGGATCGGCAGGTAGTCGGTCAGCGGATCCTTCGTAATCACGACCGCTGCGGCATGGATGCCGTCCGAGCGTCGAAGCCCTTCGAGCCCCTTTGCAACTTCGACCACCTCGGCGACGACAGGATCGGTCGAGACCATTTCGCGCAGGTCGTGGGCCTGGGCGTACCCACCCTCGTACTTTGGATGTTTCTCAAAGCAATACTGCAACGGGGTGTCGCGTCCCATGATC
>CAXMRH010000113.1:0-16863 GCA_964196045.1 uncultured Chthoniobacterales bacterium
CCTGATCGGCCATGAAGTCGCTCTCTGGTTGGAACAGTGGGAAGAAAAGACCCTCTGGTGAACCAGCAGCAACTGCCGTGAGGACAGGCACCATGTCGGTGTCACCCTTGGCGATGGCTTCGAATCCAGTCACCGTTCCGCCGAGTACCTCGAACGCGTCCGAGAACGCTTGCGAAAGACCCTGGGTGTACGTGTCGCCATCGTGGATGGCTGCAACTGAGGTGAGACCCAGTGTGTTGAACACGTAGTCCGCCATGGCTGCACCCTGGAAGAGGTCGTTGTGTGCCGTGCGGTAGTAACCGGGTACGTAGTCGGCGCCGGCGTTGCCCTGCAGGTCAGACGTCAGCGATGGCCCGGTGTTCGATCCGGAGATCATCACGAGGCCTGACTCACCAATGAGCGGAGCAGCTGCAGCAGCTGCGCCCGAGCATGAGGTTCCGATAATGCCGACGATCTGCTCGTCAGCAATGATCTGCTGAGCTGCAGCTGCGCCACCATCTGCGGAACAGAGGTCATCGAGACCTGCGCCACTGGTGACATCAAAGCCCTTGATCGGGCCATAGTCGGTCACGGCCTGCTCGACACCTCGTTGGTTGGGAACGCCCAGGAACGCCACATCGCCGGTGATGGCGTTGAGCGAACGAATCTGGACTTCAGCGCCAGCCTCGACGACGACGGTGCCGAGGCTGCCGTCACCGAGCGAGTCGTCGTCGACCATTGCTTCGTCGTCGTCAGCAGTATCGTCGGCCGGAGCGGTCGTATCGTCCGTAGCCGTATCTGCATCGTCAGATCCGCATGCTGCAGCCACAAGACTCAGTGACGCCAGTATGGCCAGGATCATAAGAAATTTCTTCACTATTCCCCTCCAAAGGGTTTTGTCTAGACAGCGCACGTCGCGCGCTGGCATTTCATAACGGATAAACGCTACCAGCTAGTTCTCAGATCGTATTGTCGACCACAAGTATTCGAAGGATGGTATATGTACAAGGACAAGGTCGACGTTGCCGTCGTAGGTGGTGGAATTGCTGGAGTTTCGGCTGCTGCGAGCATCTCCAGGAGCCATTCTGTGGCCCTTCTGGAGCAAGAATTCGAATTGGCGTATCACACCACTTCGCGGTCTGCGGCGGTCTACATCGAGAACGAGGGTGGTCCGGTCTTTCATCGACTGAGCACCGCTAGTCGACCCTTTTTCGATGAATCTCCAGGAGCCGACGCTCCACTCGTCGACCCGATGCCGGTGTTATCGATCGGCGACGACTCGCTCGCGGATGCGTTGGCGGCCAACGTCGCAGAAGCGAGCAAGGTCACCCCATCGATTCGTTTCCTCGAAGGGCGAGAGCTATTCGAGTTGTGCCCGGTTCTCGATCCGAAGGTGGTCACGGTGGGCATGGTCGAGGAGACTGCGGGAACCATCGACGTCATGGCCGTGCATCAGGTCTTCCTTCGCACCGCCAGAAAGAACGGTTCCGACGTCCGTCGATCTGCCAGGCTCACCGGAGCTCGTCGCGTCGGCGATCGGTGGGAGATCGAGACGGCCGACGGAGCGCTTTCGGCGTCGGTCATCGTGAATGCGGCTGGGGCATGGGGCGATCATGTGGCGACAGCGGCCGGGGTCCGGCCTATCGGGCTCGAACCAAAGCGCCGCACAGCTTTCACTTCAAAGATCGCGATGGACCCCTCGGACTGGCCATTCATCTACTGCGGCATCCCCGACCTCGAGTGTTACTTCAAGGCCGAACCCGGCAATCAACTCCTCTGTTCGTTGTCCGATGAGGCGCCGTCCGAGGCCTGCGACGCGAAACCCGAAGAGCTCGACATCGCATTGGCCATCGATCGGATCAACACGATCAGCACCGTCGGAATCCGCTCGATCGCCACGAAGTGGGCCGGGCTCCGCACGTTTGCACCGGACCGGAACCCGGTCTTCGGCTGGGATGATGAAGTCGACGGATTCCTGTGGATGGTCGGCCAGGGAGGCTGCGGGATCGTCACCTCACCAATCGCCGGCGAGATCGCCGGAGCCCTAGCCCGAGGCGAATCCCTACCCCAGCCTGTGCTCGACCTTGGGCTCACAGCCGAAGACCTCGCCCCACGAAGGTAGGTAGGGGCCTGACCCCCGATATCTCGCTCGACACTTCCGGTCGAGAACCGCGGAAACCCACATGGTCGATCGTGCGATTGCCGGGAGCGAGGAACGAGCGGGACGAAGCCGAGTGCGGGTGTTAGAGCGACACCGGTGTTGCCTGGGGGTGGTGACAGGCCACCCAGTGATCCGGACCGAACTGTTCGAACTCGGGCACCGTCGTCCGACAGATATCCGTTGCGTGCGGGCAGCGGGTGTTGAAACGGCATCCGGGCGGCGGATCGAGTGGCGAGGGAAGTTCACCTGACAACGACGTATCGGCAGCGATGTCACTGCCGGGTACTGCGGCGAGCAGTGCCTGCGTGTACGGGTGTGCGGGGTTGTCGAAGATACTGTCGGCATCACCGACCTCAGCTACCCGACCGAGGTACATCACCATCACCCGGTCGCTCACGTTGCGGACAACAGCCAAATCATGGCTGATGAACAACATCGTGAGGTCATGCTCAGTCTTGAGATCATCGAGCAGGTTGAGGATCTGTGCCTGCACCGATACGTCGAGGGCAGAAACCGGCTCGTCGCAGATCAACACACGGGGGTCGAGCGCGACGGCGCGCGCGATGCTGATGCGCTGACATTGACCACCAGAGAACTGGAATGGTTTCCGGTCCTTGTACTGCGGATCGATACCGACCGACTCGATCAGTTCAAGAAGCCGCGCGTCCGACCACGAGCCGTGTGTTCCCCAGATTTCGACACCCTCGCTGATGATGTCCCAGATCGACCTTCGCGGATTGAGAGAGGAAATTGGGTCTTGGAAGATCAGCTGGAGGTCGGTTCGGACGGAACGCAGACGCTCCTTGTCGAGCTTGGTGAGATCGTCGTCTCGGTACATGACGGAGCCAGATGTTGGCTTCGGCATCTGGATGACGGCCTTTGCCGTTGTCGACTTACCGCAGCCAGATTCGCCGACGATGCCGAGCGTCTCACCCGCGAAAACGTCGAAGGACACGTCGGACACCGCCTGAAGGACCGCGCCGCGCGGTCCGGGGAATTCCACCACGAGATCTTCGACGTGAATGAGTGCGTCGCCGTCACGAAGCATCGCGTTGCCGATTCCGACCATCACATGCTCCCGGCGAGTTCAGCGGCCGAACCGCGAGGATGGAAACAAGCGTAGGAATGATCCGCCGAGAGTGGTGTCGGCTTCAAAGGCGGAAGCGCGGACGTGCACTCGTCCGTCGCATAGGCGCAGCGTGGCGCAAAAGGACACGCGGCCGGGGCAACTGCGAGGTCGGGCGGACTACCTGGGATGGGATCAAGGCGGGTGCCGCGAGGTGTGGACATGTCTGGAATCGAACGCTGGAGTGACTCGGTGTAGGGATGAGCGGTGTCGGAGAACACCGTGGCCGTCGGCGCCGTCTCCATCAGCCGCCCGCCATACATCACCACAATCCTGTCAGTCCGGTCGCGTACGACTCCAAGGTCGTGGGTGATGAGGATGAGCGCCATATCGAGATCACGACGGAGGCCGTCGAGAAGATCGAGGATGTCGCGCTGCACTGTCACATCGAGCGCCGTCGTCGGCTCATCTGCGATCAGTAGCGCCGGGTCGTTGGCGAGCGCCATGGCTATAACAACTCGCTGACGCATACCGCCAGACAACTCGTGTGGGTACTGGCGCAATCTCTTGGCGGCGTCGGGTATTCGCACGATGTCGAGAAGTTCGATCGCTCGACCCTTCGCTGCCTCCCTCGACAACTTCCGATGGAAACGCATACCTTCGGTCAGCTGAGCACCAATACGCTTCACCGGGTTCAGCGAGGTCATCGGGTTCTGGAACACCATGGCGACGTCGACACCGTAGAAGTGTTTCTTTCGGTCACTCGGCAGATTGAAGGCGTCGAACCCGTCGTAAACGGCCGTCCCATCGATCGTGGCCGTTCGTGGAAGGAGTCCCATCAGCGACTTGACCGTGACCGACTTGCCGGAACCCGACTCGCCCACGATCCCTAGGGCCTCGCCTTTGGACACCGAGAAACTGACATCACTGACCGCATACACCGGACCCTTAGGGGTATTGAAGGTGACCGCGAGGTTCTCGACATCGAGCAACGCCATCAGAACGCCAGCTCCTTTGCGTCGAACACTTCACGTAGGCGATCGCCCGCGTAGTTCAATGCAAGAACCGTGAGGAATACGACTCCAATTGGGAACAGGGCCGCGTGAGGACCATTCTGCAGATCGGTGGCCCGACTACCCGCATCGAAGATCTGCTTGCCCCAACTCAATCCGTCGGCAACTGAGATACCGAGAAACGCCAGCGTTCCCTCGGCCACGATGGCGATCCCCATACCCAAGAGCGCCAAGGCTGACATGGGAATCACGACGTTCGGCAACAGTTCTCGGGTGAGGATTCTCCGATCTGAAGCACCGAGAATCCGGGCTGCAACAACAAAGTCCTTCTCCGCGAACACGAGCGTTTGTGCACGCGCCAGACGGCCCACCGGCGCGATCGCCAAGATGCCGAGGCTGATCGAGATCCAAAACACCGTGCGACCAAGAAGTGTCGTGATCAGAATTGCAAGGATCAAGGCAGGGAACGACAAGAGGGTGGCGAAGATGAAGGACACGATCTTGTCGAACCAACCGCGAAAGTAGCCTGCCAGAATCCCTACGGTGCCTCCGACGAGGAAGCCGACGACGATGGCGATCAAACCGACAAGGAGCGAGATTCGAGCGCCCCAGATCGTGAGCGAAAAGACGTCGCGGCCAGTCGAGTCGGCACCAAACCAGAGGCCCGAACGTGGACCTTCCAAGCGCCCGCCAACCGCTGTCTTGTTGGGGTCTGCTAGCGGAAGGATTGGCGCCAAGACAGCAAGGATCACGACCAACGCCAACCATCCCGCGCACAACCAGAATCCCCAGCCGAGCTGTCGAGCGACCGACCGCTCGTCTCCAAGGTCGGCGGGGACTTCGACAACCTGATTGGAGCCCAGGTCCGTCGATATTCCGGGGACCTTAGCCATCGAAGCTCACCCTCGGATCGAGGTAGCTGTAGAGCAGGTCGACGAGGAAGTTGACGAGCACGAAGATCACGGACACGACGACTACGACGGCCAGCACTAGCGGGAAGTCATCACGAATGATCGCCTCGATAACGGCCCTCCCAATGCCCGGTATGCCGAAGTACTGCTCGACAACAATCGAGCCACCGATCAGGGCTCCCGTCTGGATGCCGAAGACGGTGAGCATCGAGAAGAGAGATGGTCGCAATGCATGGCGAAACAAAACATGCCAGCGACTCATGCCCTTCGCTCGGGCTACGGCGATGAAGTCTTCCTGAAGCGTGGAGATGAGGTCCGTTCGCAGCAGACGCTGGTATGTCGCGATGAGCGGCGTTGCCAGCGCCACGGCCGGCAGGAACAACGACCAGAGGCGCGAACCCAGGTCAGCGTCGTCGAACCGGGTGGGGAAGATCTCCCAGCGCACGGCGAACAGCCAGAAGAGCACGACGACGAGCGCAAAGACCGGGATGCCAAGGAGCCCGAAGGACACCACGGTCGAGACCTTGTCACCCAGGCGATACGCACGGGACGCCGTCCAGAGAGCCCACGGCACACTTATCACAACGGCGATGACCTGTGCGTAGACCATCAGCAGAACGGTGACCGGCAACTTGTCGGCCAGGATCGTTCTCACATTCTGCTGGTTCTTGAAACTGCGGCCGAAATCGCCGGTGGCAACGTCGCCCAACCACCGCCCGTAACGAACGACGAACGGATCATCGAGGTGATACGTCTCGCGCGCCTCGACGACCATCGAATAATTCGGGTCGCCTTCCTCGGCAGCAGCTACCGGACCTAGGATGTTGAACAGCGGGTCGCCGAGGAGGTTCATCGCAGCGAAGGCGAGAAAGGTCACGGCGAGCACGACCAGGATCATTTGGCCGAGCCGCTGTGCGACAACCTTCATCTCTTGATTCCCCCCGTGACTCGAAGCTCGATCTATTGCGCCAACCAGATCTGGGGCAGGTACCACGAACCATTCAGCGAGCACCTGAGCTTCACTCCATCGGCAGTCTGCGCATCACATATACCGTTGACACTTTCGTCGGCGGCCACCATCCAGTTGATGTGTGAGATGAGGAGATATTGGCGAGATGCATCGATGTCTTCTTGGATCTGACGCCAAAGGTCGATGCGCTCAGCCTGGTCGGTGGTCTCGCGCTGTGCGTCGAGCAACACATCGCGTTCCGCGCTGCAATAGCGCGAAAAGTTGATCGAGATGGCGCCCACCGTTGAGCAGCTGAGGAACGCTCGCTCGACCTCAGGCTCGATTTGGCCGTGGTAGCGGAATGTTGTGACATCGAACTGACCCAGCACAACCTCAAGAATGAAGTCGTCCTGAGGCACCACCTGGGTCGTGATGTTGAAGAAGGGCGCCCACGCGCTTCCGATGACGCCAGCGATGTCATCGAGCGACAGGCTCGGGCCGTTGTACTGGTATTCGATGTCGACCCGCCCGTCCGTGCACGATTCGGGAACCTCGGAGCAGTAGGCGGAGATGAGCGGTTCAGCGAGCTCTGGTTGATCGGTGGCCTGTTCGATCGTGTCCACGTGGTAGTCAAGGCCATCGGCGAAAATTGTCTCAGCCGGCGAGTTCGATCCTCGCATGATGAACTCGGTGTATTCGGCCCTCGGAAATGCATGAGTCGCAGCCTGGCGCACCCGAAGATCGTCGAACGGAGCAGTCTCAGTGTTGAAGATGAGGAAAAACTCCTCACCTGAATCATCCTCGATGCGACTGATGCCGTCTTCTTCGCGCAGCCGCAGAATCGAATCAGCGTCGGTGGCATGGTTCATCTCGAGATCCCCAGCGAGCAACTGGTCGGCGCGGGTGTTCTCTTGGTTGTTCGGATAGAACTCGACAGCGTCCAGGAAGACCTCCTGGTCGGTGCGCCACCAAGATTCATTACGCTCGATCCGAGTGACCGAGTCTTGAACTCGCGACTCGATGACGAACGGTCCGGCACCGATAGGCAGCTGGTCGAGCCCCCGATCTTCCTCGGATGCCTCGAGCCACAGTGGCGATGCCATCATTCCTAGCTGGGTGGTGAAATAGGTTGGAATGGCGCTGTTCGAGCCCTTGGGCGTGATCCGGACCGTGAGATCATCGATCTTCTCGAACGGATTGTCTTCGTCGAATGCCGGTTTGAGCAACAGGCCGATAAGAGCATCGGAGAGTTGTGCGTTGAGGTTCGCCAGGACAGCATCAGCGTCGAGCGGAGCGCCATCACTGAAGGTCACGCCTGGACGAAGCGTCATGACCCACGACGTGAAGTCCTCATTGGATGTCCAGCTCTCGGACAGATTGGGGACCCACTGGTTGTTCTCATCGAACGCCACCAAAGTGTCGAAGATCGCTGTGCCCATCAAGACTCCACCCGCAGCAAACGCGGACTTCGTCGGGTTCAACGCAGAGGGATCGGCCTCGATGCCGATTCGAAGAACGCCGCCCGACTGGATCGCATCAGGATCCTCCGTTACAAGATCGCTACCATCGGCATTCTCATCGGCGGTGCCGTCAGCTTCGGGCGGGTCGTCGTCTTCAGTCTCCGGTTCTTCATCGGTATCGACCGCCGTCGAGGTGTCCTCCGAGTCGCTCGAGCCGCCGCCACATGCAGATGCGATCAGCGCAAAGGCAAACAGGACAGCCAGAATTTGGCGAAGTCGAACACTCTTGAACACGTGATGGTCCCCTCGAAGCTCGGCGCGCAGCAGTTACGCCCGTCACATGAAACTCTACTCGCCCACAGCGAACAAGTCGTTCCGCCGAATCTTGAACTTTTACGAAGATTCAGCCAAATGTTTGCGCGCGATCACCATGAGCGGCGTGTCTCAGTCCAGCCATGCCGCGGGTAGTCGGGTCACTCCACGGAGTCCACAAATGATCTTGTCGCCGCTCGTCGTCGTCGCATCGCACAGCCCGTGCACGTTGTCATTCGCACCAGTCGTCCAGATGATCGGTGAGATCACGAGATACTGGCGCGAATCGTTCAGGTTCTTCTGAATGTCGAACCATAATTCTTCTCGGCGGGCCTGGTCGAGAGTGGTGCGCTGTTCGACGAGCAAAGCGTCGCGCTCGGGATTGCAGTTGCGGGCGAAGTTGATCGAGAGGCCACCGATCGTCGAGCACGTGAAGAAGAACTCTTCGAGGCCCGGGTCGAGGAAGCCGTGATAGCGGAACGTCGCAACGTCAAATTGCCCAGTGACCACCTCGAGGATGTGATCGTCCTGTGGGATCACCTGATGTGTCATGTTGAAGTACGGAGACCAGCCATCGCCGATCACGCTTTGGATCTCGTCGAACACCAAACTTGGGCCGTTGTTCTGATACTCGATGTCGACGCGGCCGTCCGTGCAACTGTCCGGGACATCGGCGCAATATTCGACTACGAGGGCCTCTGCGACCGCAGGATTGTCGGTGTCCTGCGTGATAGAAGCATCGTGCCAACGCGAGCTCGGCGGGAAGAGAGAATCCGACGGAACACCGATCCCTTGCTGGATGAACTCGGTGTACACCTCGCGCGGAAAGGCTGCTGTCGCCGCCTGCCGCACACGCAGATCGTCGAATGGAGCTTTACCGGCGTTGAAGATGAGGAAGAGGTCCTCGTTTGAGCTCTCGACCCGGCTGATCGTCTCCTCGTCGCGTAGAGCCTTGATGCTTCCGACGTCCGAAACGTGTACAACGTCGAGGTCTCCTGCGAGAAACTGGGCCGTTCGCGTCGCTTCTTGCTGAAGCGGGAAGAACTCGACCGCGTCGAGATATATTTCGGTGTCGGTGCGCCACCAGTCGTCATTGCGCACAACCCGCGTCATTTGGTCCTGTTGGCGACTCTCGACCACGAATGGACCGGAGCCTACGGGCGTTTGTTCCAGACTTGGATTGTCGACGATCGCGTCGAACCATGCCGGTGAAGCCATCATGCCGAGCTGTGAAGCGAAGTAGGCAGGGAGCACAGAATTCTGGCCGTTGGGACGTATCCGAACCGTGAGGTCGTCGATCTTCTCGTAGGGATTCTCCCCATCGAAGAGCGGCCCGTAGAACAGACCGAGTAATGCTGAGCCCTGCTGTTCTTCGAGATTCCGGATGACTGCATCTGCATCGAGGAGAGTGCCATCGTGGAAACGGATGCCTTCATGGAGCGTGAGATCCCAGATCGTGAAGTCGTCATTGGGAGTGAAGCTCTCCGCCAGGTTGTTGACCCAGTTCTCGCCCTCGTCCCACACCGTAATCGTGTCGAAAATCGCCGCACCCATCAGGTCGGCGCCCGAAGCAAAGGGAGCAGAGGCTGGATTGAGGTTCGCCGGGTCGGACTCGAAGCCATACTGGAGCGTGCCGCCAACGACCGGACCACTCGCTGCCCCATCGTCGGTCTGCAGATCGGAACCGTCCGCGCTCACGTCGGCACCAGCGTCGGTGGCGTCCACATCGTCGGCGGTGTCTGCGGCGTCCACATCGTCTGCGGCGGAATCGTCTGCGGCGGAATCGTCCGCGGTGTCGGCGTTCCCAGAGTCGTCGATCGCCGGGGCCGAGTCAGAGCCACCCGATCCGCCGCCACAGGCGGATGCGATCAGCGCAAAGGCGAACAGGACAGCCAGAAGTTGGCGAAGTCGAACACTCTCGAACACGTGATGATCCCCTCGAAGCTCGGCGCGTAACAGTTACGCACGTCATATGGTCCACTACGCGCCAATAACGATCAAGTCGGCCCGCCAGATCTTGAACTTCTAGGAAGGTCCAGCCAACAACCTGCGCGCGATCACCATCTTCTGTATCTCGTTCGTTCCTTCTCCGATGATCATCAGCGGGGCGTCCCTCAGGTATCGCTCCACCCGGTACTCGGTCGTGAACCCGTTGCCGCCGTGGATTCGGACGGCGTCCATGGCCACTTCAAATGCCGTTTCGCTCGCGAAGAGCTTCGCCATGCCAGCTTCGAGATCGATTCGTTCGCCATCGTCGTACCGACGCGCTGCGTCATACGTCATAAGGCGAGCTGCATGCACCTTGGTCGCCATCTCTGCGAGTCGAAAACCGATGGCCTGGTGGTACGCGATCGGCTTGCCGAACGTCTCTCGTTCTTTGGCATACGCAGTCGCATCGTCGAGTGCGGCTTGGGCCACACCGACGGCCCGCGCCGCCACGTTGATCCGGCCGAGCTCCAGTGCGCTCAGCGCGTACGCCAGGCCGTGGCCGATCCCCGCATCGCCACCGAGGACGTTCGCATGAGGAACATGATGGTCGACGTAATTCATCTCCACCGTCTCGACGCCCCGATAGCCGAGTTTATCGATCTTGCCACTCGCCGTGATTCCCTCGAAACTCTCGCCCGGCTCCTTCTCGACGAGGAAACAGGTGATCTGATCGTCGGCGGTTTTGGCCATAAGCATGACTAGCGATGAGCGGATTCCATTCGTCACCCACATCTTCGTGCCATTGATGACCCAGTCATCACCGTCACGCGTGGCCCTTGCGCGCATGGCGCGAGCGTCACTACCCGCGTCTGGTTCACTCAATGAAAAAGCCGCCCGGAACGAGCCGTCGCACATGCGCGGCAAGAACCGATCACGCTGTTCCTGCGTCCCATAGCGCGAGATCATCGTCGCGCCGATCTTGTGGGTATTCACGATTCCAGCGAGCGACATCCATCCCCGAGAAAGCTCTTCGACGATTCGCACGTAGGTCATCGCATCGAGGCCGAGACCCCCGTACTCCGGCTCGATCGTCGCTCCGAACAAGCCGAATGCGCACATCTGCTCGAACATCTCCTGCGGAAATTCGTCGGCGTGCTCCAGCTCATCGGCATGACCGATGACGTCCCTGTCCACCCACTCGCGCACGGCTTGTACGATCTGGTCGGCAACTTCGATCTCTGTGCTCATGGGTGCAAGATAGCGCTCCACGAATCGTCATCTCCCCACCGATTTCGCCGATTGTCACTCCATGGCGGAACAAGGGGCAACGGCGGAACACGCGCGGCTGACAGCGAAAGAACGCGACTCGTGGCTCCGTTGGGGACCGTATCTGTCCGAACGAGCGTGGGGAACCGTACGAGAGGACTACAGCCACGACGGCACGGTCTGGTCTCACTTCACCCACGACCATGCTCGATCACGTGCCTATCGCTGGAACGAAGACGGGCTCGCAGGTCTGTGCGACATCGACCAGAACCTCTGCCTCGCCTTCTCCTTTTGGAATGGCCGCGACCCCATCCTCAAAGAACGAATATTTGGCCTCAATGGCCACGAGGGAAACCACGGCGAGGACGCGAAAGAGCTGTGGTGGTATCTCGACGCGACCCCGTCGGCGTCCTATCTCGAATGGGCCTACGTCTACCCCCAGAACGAGTTCCCGTACTCCGACCTCATCGCCCAGAACGGACGACGTAGCCGACACGACCGCGAGTACGAGATTGAGGACACCGGGGTCTTCGATGACGGGCGGTTCTGGGATATCAACGTCACCTATGCGAAGCGAGACGCGGAGGTCATCGTCGCAAGGGTGTCATTCACCAATGCCGGCCCCGATCCAGCGACGCTTCACGTGCTGCCGACGTTGTGGTTCCGAAACACCTGGAGTCATCGAACGGGCGCGACCAAACCGCAGATCACCTCCCGATCGGGGGGACTCGCGGCCACCGACGAGAGTGGGCATCACGTCACACTGATCGGCGGCGGGCAACCTGTCCCGCTGTTCTGCGACAACGAAACGAACCAGTCCCGGCTTCAACACGGTCTGGCGTCACCGCCGTTCCCAAAGGACGGAATCAACGACCACGTGCTCTGGGATACAGATACGGTCAATCCACAACAGACTGGGACAAAGGCCGCGCTCTGGTACGAAGTCGAGGTCGAACCCGGGGCCACCTCATACATCGAGCTGCTGCTCGACACCTCGGACGGCCATCGTGATGTCGAACCAGCCGGGCCGGATCTGGTCGACGACACCATCGCGAGTCGGCTCGCTGAGGCCACGGAGTTCTACGAGTTCGTCATCCCACCTGAAGTGACCGCAGACGACCGGGCCATTGCTCGGGCCGCCTTCGCAGGGATGATCTGGGGCAAACAGTTCTATGCCTACAACGTCGAAGACTGGCTCGAAGGCGATCCTGACCTAACACCACCAGCGGCCGACCGGAAGCACATTCGTAACACCGACTGGCGACATCATTTCGCAGCGGACATCATCTCGATGCCAGACCCCTGGGAATACCCCTGGTACGCGGCGTGGGACCTCGCCTTTCACAGCATCCCGTTCGCACACATCGACCCACAGTTTGCGAAGGAGCAGCTGCTCCTCTTATGCGAGGACCGGTATTCGCACCCGAACGGCCAGCTACCCGCATATGAGTGGTCCTTTGGCGACGTGAACCCTCCGGTCCACGCAATGGCGGCTCTGCAGGTCTACAAGATTGACGATTCGACGGATCTCGCGTTCCTGATCCGAATCTTCAATCGCCTGTTGTTGAACTTCTCGTGGTGGGTCAACCGAAAGGACCTCGATGACAACAATGTGTTCCAAGGGGGGTTCTTGGGCCTCGACAACATCGGACCGTTCGATCGGTCAGATGGCCTTCCGGACGGGTGGTATCTCGATCAAGCAGACGGCACTGGATGGATGGCTAGTTATGCGCTGCACATGCTCGAGATCGCACTGGAACTTTCGAGCAACGATCCCGTGTACGACGACATGGCGAAGAAGTTCTTCGATCACTTCGCGTATATCGCGACCGCAATGGATGCTCGTGGTTTGTGGGACGACGACGCCGGTTTCTACTACGACGTCCTCCACGGCCCGGACAGCTGCGAGCCGCTTCGAGTCCACTCGATGGTTGGACTATTGCCGTTGTGCGCAACCGGGTCGGTTGCGACCTCTCGCTTCCTCGAGCCAACCGCGTTCGCTGGTCATGTCGACTGGTTTATGAAGGAGCGTCGAGAGTTTGCCGAGAACATCATCGGCGAGGAGATCGATTCCGATGAAAAGACCGTCTTGTTGGCGGTCGCTGATCTTGACCGACTCCGGCGAGTTCTGAAGGTCATGCTCGACCCCGCCGAGTTTCTTTCGGCACACGGGATTCGCTCACTGGCCGCGTCACACCGTGACCAGCCATTCGAGGTCACGATTGGGTCGAACCGGGCGGCGGTCGGGTACGAACCTGCAGAGTCCCAAACCGCACTGTTCGGCGGGAACTCGAACTGGCGTGGCCCGGTCTGGTTCCCGGTCAATCACCTGATGATCGGTGCGCTGCGCCGGTATGCGCTACACACCGGCGACTCGTTCACCGTCGAGTACCCAACCGGTTCAGGGAAGATGGCCACGCTTGCGGCCATCGCCGACGACCTCTCGAGCCGACTCGTGTCGCTGTTCCGGGCACGTCCCGATGGCACAATTCCCTTCACCGGAGTAAGCGGACAGGAGTGGAGTGGTCGACTTCTCTTTCATGAATACTTCGACGGCGACACAGGGCGAGGACTCGGCGCTTCTCATCAGACTGGCTGGACAGGACTCATCGCAGACCTGATCATTCGCCGCGAGGCCACCGAGCAGGGATTTGCCGCCCATGAGCTTCGTCGCGTGCTGGTGTCGCAGAACGAACTCGACTCTGTTCTTGCCGCCTACGGCACCTAGGGCGTCGCGACGATTCCCCTGTCGACAAGCGAGCCGATTTCGGCGTTGCCAAGGCCGAGTTCGGCAAGAAGCGCCTCAGTATCGGCGCCGAGAACGGGTGCCGCGGTGGGTTCGACACTGAGCAATCCGTCGAAGGCGATCGGCGACCCAGGAGAGAGGTACGTTCCGATCCCGGGTTGATCAACGGTTCGAAAGAGCTCACTGGCGGTTGAGCAACGAGCGTCTTCATCGACGAGCTCACGAAAGGTCTGATATCGACCCCAGCACACACCGAGACGGTCGAAGCGTTCGGCGATCTCGCCGAGAGTGTGAGCGCTCGTCCATGAGGAGATCACCTTTTTGATATCCTCGCGAGCCTCAAATCGTTGGCCCTCATCGGAGAAGTCGAAACCTCGTGATTTGGCAATATCCGCGATCGCCTGGGTCGTCTCCGTCGCATCCAGGAGCGATTGCCATTGTTTCTCGCTAATGCCGACCGCATAGATCTGTTCGGCATCGCTCGTCGTGAACGTGGCGCCGAAAGCCCCATAGAGGTCGTTGCCAAATCGTTGACGCTCTGTACCGAGAACTTGGGCTTCTGCGACATGCCCGAGGGCAGACACGGCTGAGAGGGCCACATCGAACAGCGCGAGCGACATGTTCGACCCTTCGCTCGTGCGCGTTCGGTGTCGATCCGCCGCGAGCATGGCCAAGGCAGCTGTTTGGCCACAGATGAGATCCCATGCAGCGAGCACGTTGTTGACCGGCTCTGGATGGTCAACGGGTCCTGTCACGTGCGGGAACCCAATGGCGGCATTCACCGTGTAGTCGAGCGCGGTTGTCCCGTCCCGGTTGCCGGTGATCGCCACCATGTTCAGATCGCCCCGGTCGTTAGAGAGCGTCTCGTATGACAGCCAGCTCTTCGCTGGAAAGTTGGTGAGGAAGTTGCCCGCCCCCGCGATCAGTTGTGTCAGGAGTTCTCGAGCTTCCGGCGACCGAAGGTCGACCGCGATCGACCGCTTGTTCTTGTTCAATCCTGCCCAGTACAACGAGTGGCCTGAAGTCGTGAGGGGCCAGCGGCTGTAGTCGATTCCACCACCGATGTGGTCGAATCGGATGACCTCGGCACCGAGCTGGGCCAGGGTCATTCCGCCACTCGGGGCGGCAACAAAGGCGGAGCCCTCGATGATGCGCATCCCCTCGAGCGGCGCAACGTTCATCATCGATTTCGGAGATCCTCGATCGAGGTCGTCGGGTTCAACATCTCCCTCGGCACGATGAGCTCGAGCAACCCCCCCGTCGTCGACGTCGCAGCACGTTCGAACGCCGGCCCGAAGTCTTCGGTGCGCTCGATCCGTTCCGCGTAAAGTCCGTAAGCCTGTGCCAGCTGCACGTAGTCCGGATTGACGATGTCGGTGCCACTCACCCGTGTAGGGAAGGCCCGCTCCTGATGCATACGAATTGTTCCGTACATGCCGTTGTTGACGACGAGCACGATGGGTTGGGCATCCGCCTGCATCGCTGTCCCGAGCTCCTGGATATTCATCTGGATGTCGCCGTCGCCGGCAAAGCAGATCACCATTCGTTCTGGATGGGCGACCTTGGCCGCAATCGCCGCAGGAAGCCCATATCCCATCGAGCCGCTCTGTGGGGCAAGGAGTCGGGCGTTTCTCCCGAAGCTGAAGTGTTTGTTCGGCCAGGCCGAGAAGTTCCCTGCACCGTTTGTGAAAATGACGTCGTCAGGCAACCGATCCTGCAACCACGCCATCACCAGCCCCATGTCGAGCGGGCCGGGCTGCGGAGGCGCAACCGTTGAAGCAACCCGTTCGGTTCGACCCTGTTCGCACCACGCGACCCGGGAGTCGTTCTTCGAGAGCTCGGTGTCTCGGAGCAGTTCGAAGAACTCGACGGGTGAGGCATGCACCGGCAGGTCGGCCTGTACGACCTTGCCGAGCTCACGATCGGAGGCGTGCACGTGAATGATCGTCTGTGCCGCGTCCGGCATGTCGAACAAGGTAAACCCGTCCGTCGCAATCTCGCCGAAGCGAATCCCGGCCGCCAAAACGAGGTCGGCCGCGCCGATCATACGGCGAACGTGGGGCTGCATTCCGAAGCTGGCATCACCCACATAACAAGGCGAGTGGTTGTCCATCAGGTCGTGGTAACGAAACGCCGACACCACCGGGATCGAGTTTGCCTCGGCGAAGGTCCGAAGGTCCCCAAGCCTGCTCCGGTCCCATCCGCCTCCACCCACGAGAAGCAGTGGCCGCGTGGCCTGCTCGAGATGGGAGATCACCGCAGTCATCGTGGAAGTGGTTGGCGCCGGGCGAGAGATTCGTACCGCACGACCTGGGTCGACGTTAGTAGTGCCTGCGAGTACGTCCTCGGGAAGGGCAACGACCACCGGGCCGGGGCGGCCGGACCGGGCAGTGGAGAATGCTCGGCTCACGATTTCTGGGATGCGATGGACATGGTCGATCTGCGTGGCCCATTTCACCAGCGGACCAAAGAAGGATCGGTAGTCGACCTCTTGGAAGGCCTCACGTCCGAGGTGTTTGGTCTCGGCTTGCCCGACGAACAGCACGAGCGGCGAGGAGTCCTGCATGGCCGTGTGGAGGCCCACCGAGGCGTTGGTGGCACCGGGGCCGCGGGTGACGAAGCCGATGCCTGGCTGGTTGGTGAGTTTCCCCCACGCCGACGCGGCATATCCGACGCCACCTTCCTGGCGACACGTCACGTAGTCGATTGCGGAGTCGTGGAGTGCGTCCAGGACCGCCAGGTAACTCTCGCCAGGCACTCCGAAGGACGTCGTGACACCCTGTGCTTCGAGGCACGCCACCAGAAGTTCGCCACCGGTTCGCATCAGATCACCGCCAACTCGAGCATCGGCTCGTTACGCAAGATTCGGTCGTACCCGAGCGAGGACATATCGATCGTTCGGTACTCGCCATAGGCAATCAGCTCGCTCAGCCCCAGGCCAACAGCAGGCGACTGTTGCATGCCATGCCCCGAGAACCCGTTTGCGAAGTAGAAGTTGTCGACGGAATCGGCAGCTCCGATCACCATGTTGTGATCGAGCACATTCACCGAATAATGGCCCGCCCACGAAG
>CAXMRH010000114.1:0-6730 GCA_964196045.1 uncultured Chthoniobacterales bacterium
GACAAGAAGCGGGGACGGGTCGAGGCCATGCGTTTCGTCCTCAGCCAACTCGAGTATCCCGGGCGCGACGACGCGATCGTGGGTATCCCCGATCCACTCATCGTCGGTCCCCCGAGCGGCCAATGACCTCGAACGGGATCAGGTCACGGTGCCGGCGAGCTCGCGTACATAGAGACCGGACGTCGCATCTGACAACTCGCCACGCAACGCGAGCCAGCCGCTGTCCTGAACAACCGACGGATCAGTGAGCTCATACAACACGATGTTCGCCGGCGATCCTTCAACGGCCAAATAGCGACGCACCGAAAGAACGCCCGGAATCTCCGCCATGCCTGGGAGACAGTCGCACACAAACCAGATGTTGAATGCCTGAAGCGCGTCGTCCGAAAGATCGAACCGGTCGACGTACAGATGTGATGCGAATCGGTCGGGATTCTCCGACGAGACTTCTGGACCGGTCCATGAGGCAACGGATCGATCCTGATTGCGAAACTTCTCGTGGTAGGCGGCATCGCGCTCACCTCGCTGGCTACGCAAGCCCTGGTATGGCGCTCCATACAGATCGCCAAGACTTGGTGCTACGTACAACGTCAGGAACTGCTGACCGCCACCCTCAACACGGTCGAAACTTGCCCCTGGCCCGAATCCGATTTCGAGTCTCGGAGGAAACATGTCCTCGGCCAGGAACGGCCGAAAGCCAGGCCTGTCCTCGACGTCGAGATCGACGAACACTGCCAATAGACCCGTGCCGCCAGCGGCTACCGAGGATATTCGTTGCGTCATCCCGCAATTGTGGCACCTCTGCTCACCACGAACGAACAGAACCCCAGACCATCGGCCCTGAAATCGAGGCTGCCGCGGGCTTCAGGTCAACGGCTCCGGGCTACCGCTATCAGCCTTCAGGCTTTCAATCTGCTCGTCGAGTAGGCCTGATGCGAACGAGTACAAGGCGGCGTCAAACTGGTTGTGACGGCCGATGATCTCCGCCTCAGCTGAGCTCGGAGCTGATCGACCAGGCCGTTTCGGAGCGACGTTGAGTTGCCAATCCATCGAAATTTCTGCCTGCAGCAGCGAACTGAACAGCAGCAACGACTCCGCTCTGCGTTCGAGGATTCCCGCGAATACAAACTTCTCAAGATTCGCCTTGGCGATGCCGAGATGATTCGGCGTGAGTTCTCCGAATGGAACACTTCGAAAACCAGAAATAAGCCGAGTCTGCAAGTTGTCGAGGTAGGTGTCGCCTGCATCGACGAATCCTTCGACGGACAGTGGCGCTAACCCGTCCGCGTTGCGGGCCCGGTTGGCGTGTTCGTGATGAGACCACGCTCGCGAGAATGGCTCACGCAAGAACGTCGCATAGGTCGGCGGGACGCCCAGAGCTTTGTGCACGCCGTAATACATGTGCCCGTAGTAGACGCGCCTTCCGGGAGTTACGGATGCTTCCGTCTGATAACGCTTGACGCGATCGCGAAGCCTCCCCTTGCCCGAATACACCCCCTGGGTTTCCCGAACGCCGCAGGCGGCCTCGATCTGATTGACGAGTGTCGTCCCACCAGTTTTGTGGACATGCAGGAACAAAAGCGGCTCGGCGACGGTAAAGGCAGGGCTTGGCGTCGCCCGCAACTTTCCGTACCAATTGTCGAAGCGTTCCATTACGGACGGCACAGGGTGGTCCAGACATCCTTCTGCATGAGCAGTTTTCGGTTCACAACACTACCTACTGGTGCCCCCGTGCTGAGAACCCCGACACCCGATCGAGCAAGTTAGAGTCGGCTCGGTGAGCACCGATGAGGAATGGGAACGATGGGGAAAGCGAGATCCGTACTTCGGTGTCTTGACGAGAGAGCGATTTCGACGCGGGGCGATGGACGACGCTGCGCGGGAGGAGTTCTTTGAGTCTGGGAAAATCGACCTCGGACACACACTCTCGACGATTCAATCCAAGATCGATCCAGACTTCTCGCCACGCACTGCTCTCGATTTCGGCTGCGGAGTTGGAAGGGTCTTGGTCCCCCTCGCCCAAACCTGTGACGAGGTAACCGGATTAGACGTTTCTCCTTCGATGCTGGCTGAGGCTCGATCGAACTGCGTCAATTCGGGGATAACGAACGTGACACTTCATCGTTCGGATGACACGCTGCAAGATCTAACCGGGAAGTTCGACTTCCTGCACTCGTTGATTGTCTTCCAGCACATTCCGCCCGAGCGCGCCACAGAAATCTTCAAAGGGCTTCTCCATCATCTCTGTCCAGGTGGCGTCGGGATGGTCCACTTCGTGTACTCCTTCGACGAATCAACGAGGGCAACATCTCACCCTCTCTCCACGATCAGAGACCGCCTTAGCAGCTCACGCATTGGGGGCGCAGCGAGAAGGCTCGCCAAAACAGACCCCGACATGCAGATGAACCCAATTGACCTGAACGCCATATTCTCGATTCTCCAGCGCGCTGGAGTGGAATCGCTCTTTGCCGAGTTCCGTGAACACGGCGGCTTCATGGGAGCCGCTGTCTATTTCCAGATACCTGAGGCCTGACCTAAAGCAGAACCCGGCGTCGAGACTCTCGGTTGGCCCATCAGCCGACGAAGTATGCGGCCGTCAGAGCCTGTCCGACCGCATCTGCGCCCAGCACGACGGAATCGTTAGAGGTTGTCCGATTTGCGTAGGTACGTCAGAGCGACCCATCCGGGAAGGATCGGTAGCCAGAACGTCACGAGCCGGAACAGGAAGACTCCGGGTACGACGACATCTGTGCTCTCGACGGTGCTGAGGGCGGCGATGAGGGCCGCCTCGACAGCTCCCAACCCACCTGGCGTGGGAGCAACATTGGCGACTGCGCTCCCGGTGAGGAATAGCAGTGCGATGAGCGGAATCGAAGCGGTTGAGTCGAAGGCTTGGAGGCTCGCGACCATCGCGGTGACGTAGAACAGGGTGATTGCAGCGGATCCTCCGAACAGAAGGAAGAGGCGGGCTGGATCATGGATGATGACGCTCAGGGATTCCCATCCCGATTTCAGCTGCGGGACGACGTGGGTGTCGATGAGCCGGCGCGTCGACGGAATAGCGCTCGCCACGACGATTGTTCCGACCAGTGCGACAAGGACGAGAAGTACCGTCCCGGTGCTCGGGAGACTGAGCCCTTCGGCTTCGTTGTCGCCGCTGGCGAGGAGCAGGAAGGTCAAGGTCAGCGCAATGTGCATGATCAGCCCTGCGATGGCGTTCAAGCCCAAGGCGGTGACGCCGACTGCGGTCGGAACTCCCTTGCGTTGGAAGTAGCGCAGGTTCGTCGCGACCCCGCCGACTTTTGCTGGTGTGACCCGGTTCGCGAACGAGGAAGCGATCTGAGCGGTCACTGCTGGCCAATAGCGGAGTCGGGTGGGGATCGCTCCCAGCAGACTTCCCGTTGCAGCGAGATAGGTGCCGATGGAGGCAATGACCGCTACTCCGGCCCACGACCAGGAGGCACCCTTTGCCTGCGACCAGAGGCTGTCCAGGTCGGTGAGCTGGGGAATTAGAAACCAAGCCGAGAGCACGATGGTGGCAAGGATGAACAGAGACTTGGGCTCGACTCGTTCAAGGCGAACGAGCTCATCTGGTTCAATTCCGCACGCTTCGGTGGTGGCTGTTCGAAGTTCGTCGAGCGGTTTCGCGCCCCCGATGGCCTGGCGGGTCGGTGAGGTGAGTGCGAGCGGCTGGAGCCATGGCACCGCCTGATGAAGTTGTGGCCCGATCGACTCGTGGGCGAGGCGGACCGCTTTTGTGATGCCGACCGCAGCTGCGGTCGACGCGAGGAGTTCTGCGAGGTCGGTGCCAAGGCCTTGGTCAGATGCGGTTAGGTGGCCGCCCTGAAAGTTGACGAGCTCGGGTCTGCCATTCGTGTTGATGACGAAGCTCGAGAGGTTCAGTGATCCATGGGCGACTCGTGCCTCTTGCAGCCGGGATGTTTGTTCCCAGATGGCCGTGATCATCTGGTCGGGGAGCTCGGATAGTTCGGAGCAATTCGCTCCATCAATCCAGTCGCGGACCAGAATCATGCCGTCGACGCCAGCCGGCGCTACCGCCCGTATTATCGGTGTCTCGATGCCTCGGTTTTGTGCCTGCTGGGAGACAAGCGCCTCGTGCTCGACGCTTCGGCGGAGAGTGAGAAACGGGCGATGATCGCCCGTCTTGCGGAACCGGAGCCGCCTGTAGCCGCGAACGAGCAGGTCAGCACTTCGGTCATCGCGACTGAACGCATCCACAAAGAGTTTGTCGCCGGACGCCAGTGTTGCTATCCAGCCAGACTGCACGGTGTCCTCGGAGACGTCGAGTTGAGTCGTGGTCAGGCCAGCGGTTGCCATGGCAGCGATGATCTGGGATCGGCGCAGGGCAAGATCGTGTCGACCGAAACCCCACAGCAAAGCCGATCCGGCAAGTAGGCCAGCTCCGAGGTCGGTGAGCAACGCCAGGGGCGGCGTTCCGATCGTGAGGATCGATCCAAGTGCGTACAAGGCGACCAACACACCGGCGCGGCGGACGAGTCTTGCCGGCAGGAAGGAACTACCGATGGTGAGGGTGGCGATGGCGGCGGCCAACAGCGGATCGGCGGGGTTGAGGTGTTCGTTGGGTCCCTCGGCCCTGAACAACGGTATGTCGACGTCGAAGGCGATCCGAGCGGCTTCGTCGACGAGCTCGTAGACGGCTCTGCCCGCGGTGATGCTGATCGCTGTGGCCAACACGATCCCGGCCACGAACAGTGCGAAGCGACGGTACCGGGTAGTCGCGAGCGACCAAATGGCGGCCGCGGCGGTTCCACTGATAACCAGCGATGCCAGGAGCGCAGAGGCGACGTCACGGGACCAATCGGGGAGGCGTTCGACGTTTGCTGTGGTGTCCTCGGCGAGACCCAGCAACGCCGAATCGAAGATGTTAGCAAGAAGTGCTCCACCCAGAATCAGGCCTAGTCCGATGCCGCAGCGAATCCCGTCGACGGGAGACCGGACGTGGGGGACGCGCTCTTCAGAGACAGAGTTGCCCGGGGCAGCAAGACGGCGGAGTGTGGCGGCCACTATCGGATCTCTTCGGGCGCTTCGCGATTGAGGAACACGAACCACAACAGGGCGGCAAAGGCTGTGCCGAGGGCAGCTCCCGCAACAACATCGAGCAGGTTGTGTTCGCCGTAGTACATCCGGGCGACGCCAACAACCACGGCCCAGGTGACAGGGACGAAGCGCCACTTCGGAGGCAGGAAGGCAGTCAGAAGTATCGCTAGAGCGAACACGGTGGTGCCATGCCCGGAGGGAAAGCTGGGACCCTCAAAGGCTGGCCCTCGAACTTCGATGTCTGGCCCGACCGACACAAAGGGGCGCTCCCGTTCGACGAGCTGTTTGACGACGGCCTTTTCCAGGCCGAGCTTCAAGGGCAGGACGAGCACGAATGGCACGAGGTGTTGCCAACGTCGGGTGAAGGACACCACGACGAGCCCTGCGACCACGGGGGCAAAGAGCACACCGACCTGTTGCAGCGCCCACATGGCCGGTTTCAGCCAATCAGGCCAACCATTGATCCATCGCAGGACCTCGGCCTCCCAGCCAGGGACGCTTCCGTCCCAAGCCACGGCCGAGGACGCCACGACGATGATGCCCGCTACAACAACAACGGCTGCGACCGTGGACGGCGCCAGCCTGGTCCTGACGGCGAGGAACGGAGGATCGTGCCGTGCGGCAGTCGTTTTCATTCCGCTCCGATATTGAAGCCGGCCTCTTGTGCCTCGTTGCGAAGTTCGAGAGCCGGATAGAACCCGAGGGCGTCCTCGGCATCGGCGGCAACGGTCTCGGCGAGCGTTCCCTCGGAATCGAACTCATAGGTGATGCAGCCGCCATCGAATGTGAAATACCAATCTCCGCGGTAGAACACGTCTGGCACAATGTCTTCAATGAGATCCAAGGCGCCTTCTGGTTTGAGGTCGTGACCGCTCGCCGCGGAGTCGTTACTACGGAGTTGGACGGTGCCTTCTTCCGCGTCGACCTCGTCAACGATCCACACGTAGTCGTACTCTGACAGAGCGAGCTCGACGCGGGAGATCACGGATTGGTCGAGATCTTCGTCGATGATGTACGTCACCGGGCGATCGTCGATCTCGACTCCCGCGAGATCGTCCACATAGGCGCGCGACGCTGACAGCGGCAGTCGACCGGAAGGAACGATCGAGATTTTGATGTCGGTCGACTGTCGTTCGATGTCCTCAAACCGTTCGATATCCGCATATCCGGACTCGACAGCGACAGCATCGGAGACATCGCACGACTCGGTCACCGTCACGGTCAAA
The DNA here is from genome assembly GCA_964196045.1 of uncultured Chthoniobacterales bacterium. Lineage (GTDB taxonomy): Bacteria > Actinomycetota > Acidimicrobiia > Acidimicrobiales > SHLQ01 > SHLQ01. The sequence continues at coordinate 6,306 of CAXMRH010000114.1, forward strand.
AATGTTTCGAACGACCTCATGATTCTGATGCCCGCTTGGCCATCTTCGGCGAATCCCTCGACTGAGTCCCACCCAAGGCGCAGCTCGTCCAAACAAGGGGTGTACTTCGCGCTTGGCACGGCCTGAACATTTAGGATCGTCGCGGTCGCGACGTCCCGCCCGATGGAGTCGGCGCAAGCAGCCTCGCCCATCCCAAGGTTCGCCGCGCAGCCGCTCGCGACAAGTGCCAACGTGAACAAGATCAATAGTCGTCTCACAGAAACCCGCCTCCACGGATCTGCTGAAAAACCGTTATAGCGATGAAGATCACCAGAATGGCGGCGCCAACGGTTAGTCGGACCCGGCGAGGAGTCCAACGCTGAATCGAGATCGGCTCGGCATTGGGGGCGAGTCGGCGAAACTCCTCGACCACGTCGATACCTTGC
>CAXMRH010000115.1:0-3910 GCA_964196045.1 uncultured Chthoniobacterales bacterium
CGTCCGTCGCAGAGGCTGAACACGTGGTCGAGATGCTGCTCGGCCAGTCCGCGCCGGGCTCTCCGACCCGTCTTCGGGTCGAGCTCGAACGGTCGGCTGACGAATGGCGCGACGGCATTGTGGCTGCTGCCCGAGACCGAATTGCGGCCGGATCCCTGGAGAAAGCGGTATTTGCTCGACTACTGACGGTGTGCGCTGACGTCGATTTTCCGCTTTCACAGATCGTGCCGAGCCTCGCCGCGCGATTCCCTCGAGCGAATCTGTTTGCAATCGATGGTTTCATCGGAGCGTCACCGGAGCTGCTCGTGAGCCGCTCAGATCGTACTGTTCGTGCACACCCCTTGGCGGGGACGGCGTCTCGTCTCGCAGATGTGGATGCCGACGCACAACAAGTCGCTGGTCTGTTGGCCTCGTCGAAGGACCGAGCTGAACATCGCATCACGATCGACTGGCTCCTCCAGGAGCTCCTGCCGTTTTGTTCGTACGTCGATGCCGAGCCAGAACCATCGATCCTCACGCTTGCGAATGTGCATCACCTGGGAACCCTCGTCGAGGGTGTGTTGTCGGAGCCCGCTGCATCCGTTCTCGATCTCGTCGCCGCTGTCCACCCGACCCCAGCCGTCGGAGGCGACCCCCAGGGTCAGGCCTTGGCGCTCATCGACGAGCTCGAAGGTTTCGACCGTGGAAGGTATGCGGGTCCGGCCGGTTGGGTGGATGCTGAGGGAAACGGAGAGTTCGCGGTGAGCGTCCGAACCGCCCAGATAGATGGACGCGTGGCCAAGATCGCGGCCGGTGTGGGAGTGGTGGCTCAGAGTGATCCAGACGCGGAGCTGGCAGAGACCCAGGCCAAGTTTCGTGCGATGTTGGGGTCGTTCTTGCCGTCTCAGGAGGCCACGGGCTGAGTCGCTGGTCGTTCGCCCACAAACCACGCCTCGTGGGTCCCGCTCTCACGCCATATTTCGTCGTGTCGAACGACGTCCAGGTCGGGGACAAGACTCGGCAGCTCACCTTGTTCGAGAAGGAAGCGCTCGGGAGGTCGAGCGTGTCGCTCGAGGTTTGTCACGGTGGCGACGGCAACGACGAGGACCCCACCGATTCGGAGAGTGCTCGCGAGCCGAGGGAGGACGTCACGGTCGAGATAATGGACGCAGACGATTACATCCCAGAGCCCTTCGGGCGGCGGTTCGTTCGTGAGGTCGACGCACACCGTCGAGACCACAAGGCCGAGAGAGTTGGCTCGATGACGAACATGGTCGAGGGCCACCGGTGACACGTCAGACAGCGTGACGTCGCATCCACGCTGTGCAAGGAACAGCCCCGCATCACCGAAGCCGCAGGCCACGTCCAACACCCGAGATCCAGTTTGAATCGAGCCGGCGAAACCAAGGACGAGTGCAGGAGGTGTGATCTCGGACGGCTCCACTGCGTCTCGATATCGCTCGTCCCATCGGTCGCGGTCGGAGATCGTCATGCCTGCATCTTGGCGTCGAACGGACGCGAATCCGATGATGTGACCCGGAGGTGCGGTCATGGCGATGTCCGACAGGGTCAACGAGATGAAGGCAAAGGCCGACAGGCTTGCGGAACAGGCCAGGGAGTTGGCCGAGGTGCAGGGCCCCCAGAGCGTCGCAGACAAAACCCAGAGCGTCGCAGACAAGGTCGACGAGGTGACGGGCAAAGGTCCAGAGACGGACAGCGGGCAAGAAGAGTAGAGCTGCCCGGTGGTCCGAATGCCCCATGAGCCAGAGGCTCACTCGTACCGATTTCCCATGAATGGAGTGGTCCAAGGACGCGAGCGTTGCTGATGTGGCCGATCGAGTCCCGACAGACTCTGACACGAGGACGATCGAACGCCACCCCCTTCCACCAACACCGCCACCCGTAAGGGCTCGCCGATTCGCGTCCGACTCACCTCCTCCCCCTTCTGCGGGAGCCACTGCCGTGCAACACCGTCGGTCTCCGCAAGCATCGGCGAATCCCGTCCAACTTCTTGGTCCCGTTGGAATGGCAGCGTCGTCCTCGCGTTCGACTAAGACGGTGCTCGCGGTCGTCGCGCTACTGATCATTGGCGGACTGATCATCACCGCAGTCATGGTGAGCCGAACGTTCGGAAACACGACGATTGTGAACAACCTGGAGACGGGTGACTGTGTGCAGGACTTCTTCAGCACGGGCGCCGATGGCGAGTTCGTGCAGATCTTTCTTGTGAACACGACTCCGTGCGGCGAGCCGCACGCAATGGAGGTCTACGCCCGCACAGAGCTCTTGTGGATCGACGACCAATACCCAGGAGTCGAAGAGTCGTTTGCGACCGGCCAAGACTTCTGTTTCGACCAGTACGACAGGTTTGTCGGTGGTGATTATTCGACATCGTCGTACGAGGTCTGGACGTTTGTGCCCATCGACGGCAACTGGAGTCAGGGCGATCGCACCGTGCAGTGCCTCGTTGGGCACGTCGACAAGTTCACCTTGACCGCCGGAACACTCCAGGGTGCCGGACGCTGAGCCGAGGGGCTCGAAGAGCTGACGCTCCGGCCTTGACTGCTAGCGCCTTCAGCTCCTCAGATATGTGTGAGCAACTCGGGGAGCGCCCGGATAGTCGTCACCCCTGAGGTGACACCAAGGGTGTTGGCGACATCGAGCGCAAAGACGTGCATCCCCGCAGCTAGCGCTCCCTCGATACCGGGGCCACTGTCTTCCACCACAGCACATCGTTCAGGAGGTGTGCGCAGCACTTCGGCTGCGGCAAGGAAGACGTGCGGGGCTGGCTTCCATTGGCCGACGTCGTAGGCGCTCACCAGCTCCTCGGGAGTGAAGTGCCGGTCCAGGCCCGTGGCGCCGAGACAAAGCTGCATCTTCGCGACCGGTGCATTCGATGCGACTGCTGTTGGAATTTTCAGTGCCGTGAGCACTTCATCAGCGCCAGGGATCGCTTCGAGTCCGGCGAGGATGCGAGCTTCCTGGCGACTGCGGAACGTATCGAGGAAATCGTCTGGTAGGGGAGCGCGCCGCCGCCGTTCGATCTCGGCGAACACGACCTTGATATCTGCTCCTTTGAAACGGTCGATGTCGTCTTCGAAGACTTCGGCGCCAGCTTCTACAGCCATCTCGGCCAGAAGCGTCAGGGTGATGGTCTCGCTGTCGACCAGCGTTCCGTCATGGTCAAATATCACCGCGTCGATCTGCACGAATCGAGCGTACTTGTTGCTCGAGCCTGAAAATTTGTAGGTCTGAGCGCGCCCAACGTGTCCAAACCTACGAAATTTCGAAGGGGGACGGGTTAGCTTCGCATGTGTTCCGCTTTGGGATCCCAGATTGGTTCGGTTCGAAGGGCCGCGTCTCGCATGACGCCGAGGATCTCGATCTGCCAACCACTCGTTCTCTCCGCATATTCGGCCGGCACGTATCCCATGGCGACCGACACCTCGCTGTGGTGGGCATATCCGCCCGAGGTCACCCATCCCACGACCGCACCATCGAGCCAGACGGGTTCGTCGCCGATCACGTCGGCCTCACCTGGCCCTCCAGGCACGTCGACCGTCCACGTGCACAACGCTCGCTTCCGTCCGGCTTCCTTGATCGCCACGAGCGCATCGCGCCCGATGAAGTCTTTCTCAAGATTGACGAATCGGCCAAGGTTCGCCTCGAACGGGTCGTAGATCGGGCGGTATTCGCGAGCCCACGAACCGAAGCTCTTCTCGAGGCGGAGAGAATCGAGCGTCTTCGACCCGAAGAGCTGCACACCAAGGTCCGCTCCGGCTTCCATCAGCTGATCGAAGACGTAGCGCTGGTAGCTCGCAGGCATCCAGAACTCATATCCAAGGTCGCCCGAGAAGCTGACGCGGCCGCACATGACCTTGGCCCAGCCGAGCTCGATCTCCTTGAAGGCCATGAACTTGAATCCATCGGA
>CAXMRH010000116.1:0-21202 GCA_964196045.1 uncultured Chthoniobacterales bacterium
CCGTCGGCAACGGACAACACCTCGACGTCCAACGGATCGTCCGACGTCTGAAGCCCAGGAATATTCGCTTCCGCGACGTCTTCTGCATTGATGCCTGTGGACGAACTGGTCACGTCGTCGACCCCGCCGGTCGACGCTGTCCCTTGAGTTGAGCTGCCGCAGGCCGCGAGTGTCACCGCGAACACGGCGGCCAGCACCGGTATACGAGGTGGTCGAAAGCGCGTCAGGCCAAGGGGCATTATCTGACCAACCCGTCGAGTGTCGCCAGTATTCGCTCTTCCCCCGAAACTTTCAGCCGTCCTGCGACCCAGGTCATGATCGCTGTCCGACCACGACGTATCCATCGATCACAAGGAGATGGTCCGAGACCGGTGTCTCGGGCAGGGCATGGCCAAACTGTCCGCTTCGCACTTCACCAATCCACTTCGAGTGTTGGTATTCGTGGTTGATGACTGCGACGAGCAACGTTTCTGCGATGCAGCGGAGCTGTTCGGGTGCACCAACGGCACCTCGGTCGATGTCGCCTACCCGTAGTCGAACCCGCTGGGCAACGTTGTTTCGGTACTCCGCGAGTCGACCGAGATCAGGGAGGTTTCCACGATCGCGCTCAGGAGTCGCCGAGTCCATGATCACATCCAACTCCGGGTCCGGACTCGCTTCGGCAGCTGTGAGGTTCCGAACCATGAAATGTGCAACCGCTGCCTGGTGTCCGAGGTGCCATCCGATCGCACTTGACTGTTCATTCGGCCGCCAGACGACCTCATCCTCTGTCAGGTCTCGCCACAGGTCTTTCGTGTAGACCTGGGCGCGGTCGTACTCCGTGAGCAACTCTTGGATGGCCGGCATGTCATCTCCTCGGTGAGGGTAGTTTCAGAATGGCATTCGCTGCACGCCGTCCTCCGACAAGCGCACCTTCGATGTGTCCGGGCGAACTGGACGATGTTTCGGTCGACGCCCAATGAAGTCGCCCGTCGTACATCGACTCTTCGAACACGGGGTGACCGTAGGTCTGGTAGTTGGTCATTCCCGCAGCCCCCGGCGGAGAAGTGTGCTGCTCGACGCTCCAGTCTTTGATGACGACCGCGCGTGGTGCTCTGGCCTGCTCGCCAAACAGCGCTTCCACTTGATCGAGGACAGCTTCTCGAGTGACATTCTCGCCCGGTGGAGCGAACCCGAAGATGGCGCCTGGGGTGCCGCTCGGGGCGCTCATGTCGTGCAACTCTCGCATTGGCCCCACATAGGACATCGCTGCGCCAGCGAGCCCGTCGGTTCGCCAGAACGCGGAGTCGTACACGAGGACGACCTTGGTCGTCGCCCCCATCCATACCGGCGTCGCATTTGCGATCGCGGCCGTCCGCTCGGGCAGCGCTGGCTCGAAGGAGATGGAGTGTGCGGCGAGGGCCGGCGGAATCGCAAGAACGACGTTCGCGCACTGTTCGGTTCCGGTCGATGTGCTGACGTCGATACCTGCGTCGGTCAGGCGAATCGCCCGAACGTGGACTCCTAGCTGAACGCCATCGGGCGGTAGTTCGTCGGCAAGTGCGTGAGCAACTGCGACCGCGCCCTCGACGAAGCGGCCTGACGGCACGTCCATCGGGTTTCCCGATGCTCGAGTGATCGAGTCCGGAGTCTGCAGGAGCGCATCACCTTCCAGATGCTGTCCAAACACCGAGATCTCCGAGGACTCCACGAGGTTGGTAATGTGGGTTTCGCTCGACCAAAACCATGTTGCACCCGTATCGAAAGCGACGCCGTCCACCGACACCGAGGCGAGTCTGCCTCCGACGCGATCGCGTGCTTCCAGGACTCGTACCGACCTACCCGCCTTGGTCAGAAGTGAGGCGGCCCGCAGCCCAGAGACGCCCGCACCGACGATGATCGAGTCGATCGGTTCTCTTGTCTTAGCTTCGGAAGTCAACGAATTCCTCGAGGGCGGCCCGGTCTGTCCGCAGGGTGTTGATCACGTCTGTCGTGTCCTCGTGGCCGAGAGCCATGCCCACTGCAACAACGTGGTCTGCAGGTAGTCCGAGATGCTGATGAATGATGTGGTCGAATTCCAACCACGCCGCTTGCGGGCACGTGTGGAGACCGTGCTCTCGGGCGAGCGTCATGACGTTGCCCATGTACAAGCCAAGATCAAGCCAGCCTCCGTAACGCATCGATTCGTGCAGGGTGAAGATCAGCCCCACGGGGGCACCGAAGAATTCGTAGTTCTTGCGAGCCTGGGCAGCCATCTTCTCGTACTCCCCCCGTTCGATCCCGACGAGTCCGTACATGTCCCATCCGATCTTGCGACGTCGAGCAAGATAGGGCTCGATGAACTCCGCCGGGTAGTAGCGGTCATCCCCGGAGGCGTCGCCGTTGTCGAATGCACGTTGCACGGCGTCACTCAGATCGTCCTTCGCGTGACCCTGAAGAACGGTCACATGCCACGGTTGGATGTTCGTCCCAGATGCTGCGCGAGCGGCGTCCGTGAGGATTTGACGGAGCGTGTCGTCAGGGACCTGCTGATCGGTGAAGGCTCGAATCGAGCGGCGACTACGGACGGCCTCGGTTGCGTTGATCGACACTTTCTGAACCTAGCTGCCTGAACCGATCGGCCCGCGTCAGACCAGACTCGGGTGGATCGATCAGCCGTCCGCGGCCACGAAGTCGATCATTTGCTCGACTGCACCGACCATTGGCTGCTCGAGATCGCGAAAGTTGGTCACGCGCCCAAGGATCTGCTTCCAGAACACACCCGATTCGCCGCGGAAGCCGAAACGATCCATGATCCCGGTCTTCCAATCGGTTCCCATCGGAATCTCCGGCCAGGCATCGATACCGGCGACGTGTGGTCGAATCGTCTGCCAGACATCCACATAGGGATGGCCGGTGATCAGCACATCAGGGTCATCGATCTCGGCGGCGGCGCGTGACTCTCGCGATCCGTCGACGAGGTGATCGAGCAGAACGGCTACTCGACGGCCCGAGCGTGGACGAAACCCCGCAAGACGTTCCGCGAGATCATCCATGCCGTCCATCTGTTCGACGACGATTCCCTCGATCCGGAGATCGTCTCCCCAGACCTTCTCGATGAGTTCTGCGTCGTGGAGTCCTTCGACCCAGATGCGGCTCGCTCGGGCCATGCGCGCTGGTACGGCTCCAAGATCAACCGAACCCGACGCGGTGAATCGCGGTTCTGCGTCGACCTCGTGAGCGGTCGGTTGTCGAAGTGACACCGGCTTTCCGCCGATCAAGAAGGAACCATCCCGCGGTACGAGTGTGTGGTCCCGCCCGTGCCTGTCCCGGATCACGATCTGTTGGGGCTTGAAGGACACGATCGCGCCAACGGTTCCCGTACCTCGGTGCTCGACGACGACACCCCTCGCCGCCGCCGCCGACTGATAGACCGGTTTGGTATGGCGCGGGGCGTCGAGGTCCATTGGTTCAGACAGGATTCCATCGCTCACCTCACGAACACTATTCCCGCGCGGATCTCGGAACGGGTAGCCTCCGCTCGTGATCGGCCGCGTACTTGGAACCGACGATGCAACACCGCTCGAATTCTGGATTGCAATAGCGGAGGGAAACATCGTTCAGCTCGACGACGTCGTTGCCCTCGACCGGGTTCTTCCGACTGGTGAGCAGATCTCGATCTACGGAATCGTCAACCAAGTTCGAGCGCGCCACGAGGGCGCCACCTTCGACAGCGATGTCTTCCTCATCGCGGAGGGCATTCTTCCCGCCGAGGTCTCCGAGGCGGCCCTCGTCCAGGTGACTCGAATCGTTCCGGAGGTCTTTGTCCCTCCACTTCCGGGCACACCCGTTCGGATTGCCTCTGACGCCGAGCGAGACACGGCGCTCGACTTCGACAGCGTCACCCGACGCCTTCCCGCTGGGCTCAGCCGCGACAACGAGCCGATCTTCCTCGACCTCGACTTCGTCGATGGCACAAAGGGTGCACACATCAACATCTCAGGGATTTCTGGAGTCGCGACCAAGACGAGCTATGCGACGTTTCTTTTGTACTCGCTCTTCAACAGTGGCGTCCTCGGTCCCGAGGCCTCAAACACAAAGGGTTTGATCTTTAATGTGAAAGGCGAAGATCTCCTCTTCCTCGACTCCGACAACGCACACCTGACCTCCGATCAGGCCGACCGATATGCCCACCTCGGTCTGTCTCCGGCACCGTTTCGCAGCGTCGGCATTGTGGCGCCGCCACGCAGAGGAGACACAGCGGCCACACCCGCAGTTGGCTCGAGAACGACAGGAGTTCGGCCGTTCTTCTGGACGCTCGACACGTTCTGCCGCTCCAATCTGTTGCCGTATCTCTTCGCCGATGCGGAAGATGAGCGACAGCAATACACGATCGTCGTACAGTCGGTCGCCGCTCAGCTCGCGGCCGCTGTCCGAGGCGAAGCTTCACCCGACGGCGCCGTTCGAATCGAAGGTCGGACCCTGCGCACGTTCCGCGAGCTCGTCAACTTCATCGAACAAAAACTAATCCCCGACGACCCAGACGATCGACCCGATCAACGATGGACGGGACGCGCCGTGAGCGGTGGGAGCATCAACGCCTTCATCCGGCGGCTCTCCTCTTCGATCCGCCACATCGAACAGTTGATCCGCGCTGACATCGACAATGCTCCTTCCTTCGCTCTCGACCTCGACCGAAACCAGCTCACCGTCGTCGATATCCACCAGCTGCACGATCGGGCGAAGCGTTTCGTCGTTGGTGTCGTGCTCAGGCAGGCGTTCGACGCCAAAGAGGCGTCGGGTATCGCCAAGCCGCTCCAGTTCATCGTCCTCGACGAGCTCAACAAGTACGCACCTCGCGACTCCTCGAGCCCGATCAAGGAGATTCTGCTCGACGTCGCAGAGCGAGGACGGTCACTCGGGATCATCTTGATCGGCGCACAACAGACGGCGAGCGAGGTAGAGCGGCGCGTGGTAGCCAACAGCGCGATCCGAGTGGTCGGTCGGCTCGACACCGCCGAAGCCGGCCGCGAACAGTACGGGTTCCTTCCCTCCGTGCAGCGCCAGCGGGCGACGATCCTCAAACCCGGTTCGATGTACCTCAGCCAACCGCGGTTGCCGATTCCCCTCCTCATCGAGTTCCCGTTCCCGGCATGGGCGACACGCAGCGCGGAGGCAGCCCGGACAGCTCCAGGAGACGGCGACCCGTTCGAGGGGTTGTAAGTGCCGGCACTCACCCTCCTTCACACCTCCGACTGGCACATCGGCAAGACGATTCGAGGCCACAGCCGAGCAGAAGAACACACGCGCGCATTGGCGGAGGTGGCAGAGATCGCCCAAACCCATACTGTCGACCTCGTCCTGGTCGCCGGAGACGTCTTCGAGACTGCAGCGCCATCCCCGGAGTCCGAGGCGATTGCGTGGCGAGCGCTGCTCGACCTCGCCGACGCTGCAGGCAACGTCGTCGTAATCGCAGGCAATCACGACAATCCGCGTCGCCTCGACGCACTTCGCGACATCATGCGCCTCGGAAACATCCATGTGATTGCAGAACCACGGCGCCCGGACGACGGCGGGCTCATCGGGTTCGACATCAACGACTGTCGAGTCGAGGTCGCAGCCCTGCCGTTCGTTTCGAAACGCGCCATCGTTCGAGTCGACGAGCTTATGAGAGGTGAGGCGTTCGAGCACGCCGGGAGCTACGCGGAGCGGCTCCGTTCCCTCATCGACACTCTCGACTCTTCATCGAACGCCGACATCAAGATCATCATGGCGCACGCGTTCGTGCTCGGAGGAGGGGCGGTCGGAGGCGAGCGAGCCGCGCACCTTTCGGACGAATACGCACTTCCTGCTCAGAGCTTTCCGAGTACGAGCGCCTACGTGGCGTTGGGTCATCTCCACAAAGCGCAAAAGATCCCAGGTCCGAGTCCGATCCACTACTCCGGGTCGCTTCTTCAGCTCGACTTTGGTGACACCGATGCAACCAAGAGCGTCTCGATCGTCGAGTTGGACGCCGGCTCGCCTGCTGCGGTAACACACGTTCCGCTGGCAGAGGGACGGGCACTTCGGACCGTGGTCGGCACCCTCGATGAGCTTCGAACGCGCGACGTGGGCGACGACTGGCTGCGCGTTCGGGTTCGTGAAGCGCGGCGCGCAGACTTGGCTGAACAGGTTCGGACGTTGTTTGGCGAACGATGTGTAGACGTCCTTGTCGACGCGCCCGAGTCCGAGGCGGAGGAGCTTCCATCGTCGCGTTCTGGGCGCACCCCGCGCGAGCTGTACGAGGAGTACCTCGCTGATCTCCGCATCTCCGATGCTCGGCTCGTGGATCTCTTCGACGAGTTGCACGCCGATGTGATCTCGGGGTCGGACTGATGCGACCGATCCGTCTCGAACTCCAGGGATTCGCCGCATTTCGTGAGCGGACGCTCATCGACTTCGACGGGCTGGACATCGTTGCCTTGACCGGGCCAACAGGTGCCGGGAAGTCCACGATCATAGATGGAATCGTGTTCGCGCTCTACGGGTCAGTGGCCCGCTACGGCAACGAGAATCTCGTTGCGCCAATTATCAACTCGCTGTCGAGCGAAGCGCGAGTTCGCTTGGACTTCGAGATCGGATCGGTCAGCTACACCGCGGTTCGGATCGTTCGGCGTACTGCGAGTGGTGCCTCGACGAAGGAGGCTCGACTCGAACGAGCTGATCGTGTTGTCGCCGGCACCGCGTCCGAGCTCACGGTCGCCGTCGAGAAGCTGCTGGGGCTCACCTTCGACCAGTTCACAAAGACCGTCGTACTGCCCCAGGGAGATTTCGCACGCTTCCTGACCGAAACGTCCGGGGATCGGCAGAGCCTTTTACGTCGACTTCTCGGACTCGACGTATACGCCGAGATGGGCGTGCGAGCCAGACAGCGCTCGCGCGACGCGGCGACCGAACGCGAGGCGCTGAAACAGGCGATGGGTGAAGTGGAGCCGATAACACGGGAGGCGCTTCGATCACTCGAGAGCTCGGCCGAGGGGCTTGGTGACGCTGCGGCGGCGCTCGAACGGGTCAACAGAGAATTCGAGGAGGCAACGACCGCATTCGATGCAGCTGCCGCATCGGTGGAATCCCTCGACGGACAGATCCACGCGCTCAGCGAGATCCATGTGCCAGAGGAGACCCGAGACATAGCCCGCAACATTGCGACGACCGATTCCGCGCTCGGAAAGGGTCGTGACCGTGCGGACAAGTTGACCACCACCCTCGAGCAACGAACCGCGGCGCTCGCCGCTCTGCCGCAAGGCGGCGACCTGTCACGCACCGCCGCCGCACACCTGAGGCTCGGTGAGCTCTCTGCCTTGGTCACCTCCACGCAGAAAGACCACGATCAGTCGGCCAAGCTGCTCGACGCTGCCATGAAACGAGCGACCGAGGCGAGCGATCAGGTCAGCCGCAGGAACGCCGAGGTCATCGAGGCTAAAACTCGAGCGGGTGCTGCTGGAATCGCTGCGACGCTCTCGACCGGCGACGTCTGCCCCGTCTGTGCTCGTGTCATAGAGGACGCGCTCCGGCATGACCAGCTCGACGAAGTCGACAAGCTCTTCGACGCTCGGGTTGAGGCCGAGGCGATCGCAGAGCGGGCCACAAAGGATCTTCGAGAGGCGACAGCCTTCGAAGCCAAATCAGCAACCCATCATGAGGGAGCATCGCTCGACGAGGCGTCCTTGTCAGCGGAGCTTGAAGGCCACCCCACGCGCAGCGAGGCGCTCGCGATCTTGGACCGAGTCCGCGCGGCAGAAGAGCGAGTCGCCCTCACGGCCGACGAGCTCGAGGCGGCTCAACTCGAAGCAACGGCCCTCGAGGAGCTTCTTGCAGCTCATCGCGAGCAAGAACGAGGTGGTCGCGCGAGATTCACCGAGGCCAGGGACTCGATCAGTGGGCTTCGGCCTCCCCCTCCAGACCACGAGGCGCTCGCCGACGATTGGCGTGAACTCGCCCGATGGGCGAAGGAACAGACGACTGCGCTGCGGGCCGATCGAAGAGACCTCGTGACGATTCGCTCGAGCAGAAAGAAGGAGCTCGCTGCGAGCATGAAGCTGTACCGACAAATCGGCAAGACCTTCGGCGCCGACGCTGAGGACCCGCTCGAGATCGTCGCGATGGTGCGCCGTATGTCATCACAGGCGACAACGCGACTCGAAGACGCTCGTCTGCGACATGAGCGCGACGCAGCAAACGTGGAACGGTGTGAGCATCTCGACGTCGAATACTCGGTTGCCGACCACCTCGGCAAACACCTCAGCGCGAGAGGCTTCGAACAGTGGCTTATGGCCGATGTGATGCGCGATCTCGCCGAACGGGCATCAGAGCGACTCATCGAGCTGTCCTCAGGGGCGTACACGCTCGTGACCGACGGAACGGACTTCAAGATTCGAGACCATCGCAACGCTGATGAGGTCCGCAACGCGCGAACTCTCTCAGGTGGCGAGACCTTCGTGGCGTCATTGGCCCTCGCTCTCGCGCTCGCCGACAGCATCACGGACTTGGCTGCAGAAGCCACGACGCCACCGATCGAATCTCTGTTCCTCGACGAAGGATTTGGCATGCTCGATGCCGAGACGCTCGATGTGGTCGCGGCTGCGATCGAGGACCTCGGAGCATCGGGTCGACTCATCGGCATCGTGACACATGTGCGCGAACTCGCTGACCGCGTCCCGTTCCAAATCCGAGTGAGTCGGACCGCGAGCGGCTCAAGGGTCGAGAGTGCTGAGCCAATGTTGGCGTCGCCACCGCAGGCGAACTCATGAATCCACATCGACGTCTACGCTGACACGATGGACTTCGCCGTCGAGGCATGGGATCCCGACTACGGCACCGGAGGCGACGCCGACGCCCTCGAGGCATCTACGGATGTGGTCAACGCGGGTGTTGAGCTTCCACTCGGCGATTGGCGCTGCATCACACCACAGGGCCAGGCAGCGGCGGGTGTCATCTACTTCGTGGATGGTGTGCGACGAATCGACGCACGTATCTGGGTCACCGACGGAGATCGAGTTCTGCCGGGATCTTGTGCGACTGTCGCTGCTGGATCCGTGGCTTGTACGACAACGAGCGCAATCGTCAATGAGGTCCGTGTTCGCCGAGCCGTCTTCACACCACCAACGGCCTCCGCGGCCGCAATCGAAACGGAGTTCGGACCGTACGTGCACGTTCCAGTCAAGACCGGCTCCCCAGAAGACCTGTACCTCGGGATTCATGAACAGATGACCGAGCTCGAGACCGAGATGGTACCTGTGGCGGGTCCAGATGACCTGATCGTCTTCGACGGTCCGTTGCGCGGTCGATCGGTCCGTCGTTCGGTGGGTCTGATCAAAACTCAACACGTTCAGTACCTCGACGATGACGAGCAGCGCATCGTTCATCAACTCGACGCAGGTGACCGAACGCCGCTGTTTCTCATCGGGCATGGAGGGTTCTCGCGGCGGAGCTTCTACACGCGCTTACCCGGGCCGCGAACGCACGGTTGGGCGGGCGTCGTGCGCTGTGAAATGGCCTCGAGCGAAACACCATCTGATGATTTGGCCGCTGCGGCTGCGATGGCGGACATCGTCTGCGCAACACTCCCGCGCTACGCGAGCGAACCACACAAGGAGAATCGGGCCCCACAGAACCTGTACCCGATCAAAGGACTCGAGCAGGCACTCCGACGTCGCCTCGGCGACCAGAGATTGCTCGAGCGTGCACTCCGGAAAGCTGCCACCACATAAACGCGACGATCATCATTCCTGAGCTCGCGGAGGCTGGACTGCTGATGCAGGGAGCGATTCGGACTGTCGACTCCAGTGTCTGGCCAGGACGCCAGAGGCCAAATTGGCACGTATCTATTTCTCACGTGTGTCGAATCTCCGGGTCGCAGAACAGGCGGAGTCCGCTAGCGTGGATAAGTGGTCCGCTCACCCTTTCCCCCCGGGTCGCTCCATGCAACTTGGCTCGGAGACGGACTCGGATTGTGGATCGATCACCCTGACGCAACGTCGCGAGACATTCACCACGTGGCCTTTGGGGTCTTCGGCCCGGACGTTCGCACGCATCTGCCCGAACGCATAGGACAGCACCCCCTCTTTGCCAACGATGCACAGCCACCGCGTGACTCGATCGACGCGATCTCTGTCGACCTAAGCCCAATTGTGGAACTGCTGGTCCGGCGAGCGGCTGCGGCGTCGTGGTCTCCCTCGATCTCCTGGCTCCACCATGCCACGCTGGCGGCGATCGAGATCGCGGCCACGGGGCGAGTCCTACCCGCGATTCGAACCGCCGGTCTTCGCTGGCGCGCCGACTGGACCCCGGTGCGCGACGTCCAAGTCGACTCAGTGGCCGCTGCTCTCACGTCCATCGTCCCTCCGGTTCTCATCTCAGGCTCCGACAAACCGCCCAGCTCCCAGGTCTGCGACATTCTGGACACACTGGTCGATGCTGTTTGCCGGATGGCTCTTCGCGAAGAGGACTGGCGACCACCTCTCCCGCGGACTCGGGCGAGCACCGTCGTTGCGTTGCGCCGAATAACGACCGCTCTCTCCAAACAAGACGCGGTGTTCCTCGGCGACTCCGTCGCACACGAGGCCGCGTTCGCCGAGTGGTCCACACAGCTGAGTGAGTACGCCAGCGTCGTCGTGGGTGCACCTGAGGTGACACTTCAGGGCCGCTTGGAACCGCCACCCGAGCAGTCCACGACAGAATCCTGGTCGTTGATCTTCGAAGTCGTCGATTCGGAAGGAACTGCAATCGGGTTCAGCGATGTCTGGGCGGAATCCGCTGCAGCGCTCGCCCTCGCAGACGGATCGAGCCTCGTCCCACTCCGCACTCGGATGCGTGATCTCCTCGAGCGGTTAGCAACACAGCTCGCTGCGTTTGCGCCTCTTGCTGATGAGCACGAACCAGCCGTGCTCGAACTTCATCGAGCCGACGTCTCCGATCTGTTGAGCGACGGACTGGAGACGTGTCGTCTCGCTGGCCTCCCGATCCTCACGCCGACGAGCCTTCTGAGTCGGTCGGCGCGTCTAACGGCGAGGGCCTCCTCGTCGAGCTTTGGGGGCAGCCAAGGACTCGGGACAGCACTGGTCGACGTTGACTGGGGTCTCGCGTTGGGCGACATCCAACTCACGACCGAGGAGATTGAGGCGCTCGCAAAATCAAACGCTGAGTTGGTTGCACTTCGCGGCTCATGGGTACAGATCGACCGCCGGCAGATGCAGGCGGCGCTCCGTCGGCTCGACACCCAACGACGAGACGCATCTGAGCTCAGCCCCGCCGAGCTGCTCCGTCGGACGATCTCCGAGCTGGAACGTAGTGGTGGTGATGACTTCACAGCGGAGGGTTGGATTGCCCAGTTGCTGGAGGGGCTGCCCGACGATCAACTCTCCGAGGCGACGGAACCAGAAGGCTTCGAGGGAGTCCTCCGGCCCTATCAACGCCGTGCTCTCGGTTGGCTCCAGTTTCTTGGACGCCTCGGCCTCGGTGGATGCCTCGCCGATGACATGGGCCTCGGCAAGACGCCGACAGCACTTGCACACTTGCTCGCTCGCACGCTTGACCGAGCCGCGAGAGGCACCCCCCACCTTCCTCACCTGGTGATCTGCCCACTATCGGTCGTGACCAACTGGGAATCGGAAGCGGCACGATTCACACCAGACCTCTCGGTCATGATCGCCCATGGCCCCGACCGACCTCGTGGCGCACTACTCGTCGCCGCAGCGGCGAACCACGACATCATCGTGACCACGTATGGCACAGCGAGCCGGATCGCCGAAGAGCTCGACCCGATCGAGTGGGACGTCGTCGTTTGTGATGAGGCGCAGGCGATCAAGAACCACCGAACGAACGCTGCGACCGCTATTCGCAGTCTTCGCTCCACGCAGCGCATCGCACTTACAGGAACACCTGTCGAGAATCGTCTCACTGAACTCTGGGCGATACTTGATGCGCTGAACCCCGGCATGCTCGGGGGCATCACTTGGTTCCGTGAGACGTTCTCCAACCCAATCGAGAGCGGAGAGGGTGCCGATGCACTCGAGTCGCTCAGACGGCTAACCGCACCGTTCGTGCTCCGTCGCACCAAGGTCGACCGGTCCCTCGTGCCCGACCTGCCTGACAAGATCGAGCAGGTCGCCTGGTCCCCACTGACACCAGAACAGGCAGGTCTGTATCAAGCAGTGGTCGACAATTTCTTGACGACGGCGGCTGCAGCGACAGGCATGGAACGTCGAGGCCTTGTCCTCGCCACACTCACCCGTCTCAAACAAGTCTGCAACCACCCGGCCCACTTCTTACGCGAAGGATCGGTCGGAGGGAACGGTCGCTCGGGGAAACTGGAGCGCTTCGACGAGCTGGTCGACACGTTGCTCGAGTCGAACGAACGCGCTCTCGTCTTCACGCAGTATCGCGAAATGGGCAAACTGCTCGCGGACCACCTGGGCGAACGCTTGGGGTTCCTGGTTCCGTTCCTCCACGGTGGAACAACACGTATGCAGCGAACGCGTATGGTCGATTCCTTCCAGGCTCCAAACGGCCCTGCTATTCAGTTGATCTCTCTGCGAGCAGGTGGGACTGGTCTCAACCTCACCGCAGCGAGCAGAGTCATTCACTACGACCGATGGTGGAACCCCGCCGTCGAAGACCAAGCGACGGATCGGTCTTGGAGAATCGGCCAAGACAAGACGGTCTTCGTGCACAAATTGGTCTGCCGCGGGACGCTCGAGGAGCGAATCGACACCCTGCTATCCGAGAAACGTGCGCTCGCCGATGCGGTCGTCGGCACGGACGAGTCGTGGCTGACAGAGCTATCGACCGATGAGCTGCGCGAGCTCCTTCGCCTAGATCCATCGGCTCACGCGAACGCCAACGAGTGGGAGCTGGAGCAATGAGACGACCACTTCGTTCGGACGAGGCACGTGGCGTCGCCAACCTCGCGATCGATCTTGGGGATCCGGGGCGAATGGCACGCGCTCGCCGACTTCACCGAGCGAATGCGGTCGCCGAGGTCGAGATCGAGCCCGGGCATGCGATTGCCACAGTGACGCAGTCGGACGGGGACGTGTTCGATGTCGACATCGGCATCGCCGGACCCCCGCTGTCCGGTGTTGTGCCGGTCGCTAGTGATCTGATGCCAGTCTGCTCCTGCGATGACGACGGCGACGTGTGCACCCACGCACTAGCGGCACTGCTTGGAATTGCCGAGGAAATCGAAGCGAATGGGCGACTCCTCGACCTCTGGGTTGGTTCGGCAGCTCCCACACCCACAGCGACGTACATAGCACCTTCCAACGCAAGCGCCGATTCCTTCTTCTTCGGTGCGTGGACCGAACAGCGCGAGCGGGTCGAGGTGAACCAGCTTCAACTGGAAGACGTCCCTACGCTTGTCGTCGATTCGGTCGACGCCGGCCCGGTCTTAATCGATGCAATCCGCACAATTCGGTCTGGCCTCAGTCGATACCGAGCTCGTCGATAACCTCGTCGACCACCGCATTGTCGGCGACTTTGTAGATCAACAGTGTCCGCCCACCTTCATGGACAACTTCTGCACGCACGCCGCGCAAGAGAAGTCTGTCTCGCGCACGAACCGCAGAGGCTGCTGTGGAGAGTTCTCGAGTTGCCCCCGATGGGGTGTTTCTGAGCGCGTTTGCACGCTCGACCCGCAGAGTCTCTGCCCCTGCTCGAGACTTCGCATTGATCGACCGGTGAATTGTTGGCGCCACGAGCAGCACTACGAAGCCGGAGCCGATCAATCCGACGATCACCATCCATGGAGCCATGTGCCCAGTGTGCCCGAACGACGATCAGGGCGTCGATGTGTGGTCGTCTGCGCTCGCCATGCGAGTGACGTCGTTCGCTTGCCAGAGGGCGCTGCGCAGAATCTCGCGATCTCGAAGCTGCTGCTCTCCGATGAAAATACGAATCACCTCGGGACCGAGCAGCTCTTCGTGTTCGACGTAGATCTCGTGCAAACGAGCTCGCTGATCATCCGAGAGAAGATGAACGGGCAGACGAAGAGCGGCGAGGCCGGCCGTCTCTGGATACGCGCACAACCCGATCAGGGAGTCTCTGGCGAGTGTCCCGGATGGATGAATCGGATCGCTCGCAAGGTGGGCGAGCAGATCGAGGGTCCGAGGCAGCGCAACGCCACGGCTTTTGTCCTCGCTCGCGAGTCGGCCGGGAGCGATCGGTCGTACTGCGGCGTCGAGCGCCGGAACCACACGGTGTTGGTAGGCAAGCGCGATGAGGTCGCGCTCCGAATCAACGGCAGAGAACATGGACTGGTGGGTTTCGTATCCGTTCTGGCAAAGCTCCACCAGCTCAATCTTGGCGAGCTCATCGTTCTCGGCAAGGCGGGCGCGCAACACGCGTAAGAGCTGACCGAGGTTCTGCCCGTCTCCTTGTTGTTCGAGGATCCAACGAAGCTGGTTGTCGAGCCGTTGCGGAAGCACTCGGTCAGCGAACAAGCTCAGTTCGCACACTTCGCTTGCGATCTGTACGCAATAGTCGACGAGACCCACGATGTCATCACGTGGATCTTCGTCGATCAAGTAGTCATAGAACGCGTCCGTTACCTGAGAGGTGAACTGATCTGGAGTGAGCTCGGCGTTTCGACACCGATCTCGAATTGCCTCCACGGCCTCAATTGTCTCGGAATAACGCGGTGAACCCATTCCACGACATTCTGGCCGGGTCTAGTGACAGACGCGCGGACCTTCCATGTGACGATCGACGCTCCCCGTCGCTGGCGCGGTGCGTGAATCAAATCTCACCAATACGTGTGAATACCCAATGAGGTGCACGAACCGATATCAAGATAGTCTCTCTGCGTGAGGAAAGGTTAAGGTTATGTCACGCACAGCGCTTGTAGTTTTAGATCTGGTGGCCATATCGGTTCTGACGATGGGTCTCTACTTTCCGCGGCATCGGCGCAAGGACATGCTAGTTGCCTATCTTGGCGTGAATATCGGCGTGCTTGCCGTGGCGATCGCTCTCGCCTCAGCGACCGTGGGTGCCGGTCTTGGTCTTGGCCTGTTCGGAGTCTTGTCGATAATTCGCCTGCGGTCAGCCGCGCTCGACCAAGAGGAGATCGCGTATTATTTCGCGGCGCTCGCCTTTGGCATCTTGGCTGGCTTCGAGATCGAGCCGGCCTGGCTCGCGCCGGCACTCATGGGATCGATGATCCTGGCGTTGTTCATTGGCGACCATCCGCGCTTGTTCGGCTCGTACCGGTCACATCTGATCAATTTGGATGCTGCATTCACCGACGAGTCACTGTTGATCGGGCGCCTCGAGGACCTGCTCGAGGCAAAGGTTCATCACGCAAAGGTCCGACGGGTAGACCTCGTCAATCAAACAACGCTCGTCGAGGTCCGTTATCGCGGTCAAGGCTCTGCTCCGTGAGTCTCGAGCCTTATTCGCCCACGCGGGCGATGGCCGACCTGCGCTTGTTCGAACCGATCAGCCTCGCGGAACTGGAGGCTGATGCGAGCCTTCTCACGAGAACTGACCGAAAGTACATCGTCCCGCGCGACGTTTTCGACGAGGTGGCCGCGCAGTTGCGTGCTTCAAGCCGGGTGCTCGATATCCACGGGGTACGCAAGTTCCGCTACCGGTCGGTCTACTTCGACACTCCGGAACTGCTGACGTACCTGGATGCAGCGCGCAGTCGGCCCAGGCGCTTCAAGGTACGAACTCGCACGTACCTGGATTCAGGTCTGTGCTCGCTCGAAGTGAAGGTCCGAGATCACCGCGGAAGGACGGTCAAACACCGATTGCCCTATGACCCATCGGACTGCCACCGTCTGACCAACGAGGGCCGGCGGTTCCTCGATGCCATCGTGGGACCAAAGATCGCCAACAAGAGCTTTGTGAAGAAACTGACGACCGAGTACACGCGAAGCACGTTGATGCTTGGCGATGGAGCGAGTCGCCTCACCGTCGACACGCGGCTCTGCTGTATCGGCGCCGGTGGGCTCAGTGTGTCGCTGGAGGACGATGTCGTCATCGAGACGAAGTCGCTGCATCGACCCACCGAGGCCGACCACCTTCTCTGGAGTGCCCATCACCGCCCGGTGCGGGTCAGCAAGTACTCAACGGCGCTCGCTGCCCTTCAGCCAGAGCTCCCATCGAACAAGTGGACGCCGGTTCTCCGAGACCACTTTCAGCATTTCGATCTGCGCGATCTCACAAACGAGCAACCCGCTCCCGCCCGGGTTGTTCTGCGCTGCACGGTCGAGGTCGTGAACTTCGGGGTGGAGGCCGACAGGATCACCGCGAATCTCCGGCAGATGGTGCCATTCACGAAAACTCGATGAAAGTTTCGACCGCAGAACCTGACATCGAAAATGTCACTGTGTTATGGTTCTCCTATTACGTCGCTTCGGGAAGTCTTCCCGGAGCGATTTTTCGTTTTGGACCCGATTTCGCCAAGATGTCGCGGCCGAACCACGAACTTGCATCCGCCCTCCGTCGAGGTGCAGATCTCCTGATCGAGCGGTCGGCTAATCCCGAGATTTGCGAGGAGGCACCCAGGTGTTGGCGTCAAGATGCCATTGCCGATGGAGCGATGTTCGCCTCCTTCTCTGAATCGCCCTATTCAGGATGTTCAAACGCACTCGCTCCTACACATGTCGAGTACCGCCGAGATGGCGACGCCATCGTGGCGACCGTGAGGCTCGAGACGGCGCTCGAGGGAGGTCATGACCGTGCGCACGGTGGCGCTACCGCGGCCGTCTTCGACGACGCGATCGATGCGCTCCAGCAGGTGATCGAGCGAATTCGATACACGAGAACCCTAGGTGTTTCGTACTTTGCACCCTTCCCGACTGACAAGGACGTCCGAATCGTCGCAGAGTGCAGGGGTTCGACCGACGGCCTCTTCTTCGTTGAAGCCACTACCACCGATGGCGTTGGAACGCTCGCAAAGTCGAGCGGTGTCTTCACCGAGGTCACCCCCGACATATTTGGACTTGCCTGAACATCCCCCTGGAATTGGACATGGTTTTCGCGGTACCTTCGGATCGTGGAACACGGAACGTTCTTCGCGGTGCTCGAGGGTGACCTGGTTGAACTCGAGCAAGACCCAGAGCTACCGGCGGACTTCACCGCGCTCCTTACGCGGCAGGTGGAACGGTTCCTCGACAGAACGGTCATGACCCTCGGGAGCTGGGTGAACGAGGAGGCTCGACCGCATGTCCTGGCGCTCGATGCCACCGGCGGACTGGTCTCTCTCCTCACAGTCGAAGCTCACGAAGTCGATCTAGTTCGCGAACGGGTTCGTGCGATCGACTCATGGCTCAGCGCTCTCAGGCTGCGCGATCTTGGTGCTATTGCCGACGATCCAGGGGCGTTCTACGAAGGCTTGTGGGATCTGAGCCCGGACGCGTCGATCACACTCGCAGCGACGCGTCGTTACGTTCTTCTGACCGCGGCCGAGGACCTCGAAGTTGGATCGTGGGCGAAGTCGCTTCCAAACTCGAAGATTGAACTTCAGTACTTCGATGTCTTCCGTCTTCCCAACCACGGCCCTCCTTTATTCAGACGCCGGAATGCCACTACACCGGACGTCGAACGCGACGAGCCAGCGGTGTCTCCGCTTGCCGATGTCATAGATCTCACGGCACCCGAACATGGAACCACCGACCTCCAACACCCGAAACGAGATACGCCCTGGGTAGGCGACGCCATCTCTGGCGACGAGACCACCATGCCGCTGATGGCCGATCCGAACGAACGTGTCGATGAGCTCCGAGACGCACCGTCGGCTGTCAGCCCCATCGATGCTTCGGTGCTCACGCCGACACCACAGATTCGACAGGGGGCGACGTTCGCTCTCGATCGGTTACCGCTGCTCTTCGATCCGCTGGGAGCCAACCTCACGTCGATCAGCGACGAGCTGTTCGCGGTCGACAAGTATGTCGTGATCGTCGACAAGCTCCCAGAGCGCCGACATCAGTCACCGTTCGCTGATCGAAGCAGATTTCGCTGGAACGCGACGCGCGACAGGATTGCCCTCCTCCACACGCACCGGACAAACTCGGATGGGTCACCGAGGTCGATCCACTTGTTCGTCGAGACCGATCGCCAGAGTGGCTACGGCGTGTACATCGGCGCACTGCGTGGCATTGATTTCGAGCAACCGTCGAACTCCGACACCGCATGGTTCTCAATCGACCCGAAGCTCGACGTGAACCTTTACCGCATGCTCCGCAAGGGCAAACTGCCCGAGCACATTCAGAGCGCCACGATCGACTTCGGAACGTTGGATGCCTGAGCAGGCAGCTGGTTAGGAACCTGTCGTTCGCCCGAAGAAGCTGTCGAAACCGTGCACAACCGGATGTGGAGACGATGCCGGGAGCTGCGAACCGCTCGGAACGAACATCGCAGTCGACATGTTGAGCGACCTTGCGGTATCTAGATCGTCCATCTGATCGTCGATGAGCAGGCTGTCCGAGTACTCGACGCCTGTCATGCGTCGAAGTGCTTCGAAGAAGGCTGAGTCGGGTTTGCGCGTGCCGATCTCACCAGAAACGACCCATGTATCCACTCGAGCATCCAGGTCGAACCGTCGACGAATGGCCTTCGACCAACCAAGGACGTTGTTGGTGATCACGGCCACCCGCAGTCCCCGATCATGGAGTCGATCAATGAAATCGAGAACACCCTCGCGAAGACGAAATTCCGCTGTATAGAGCGCATCGAGTTCTGCGGGGTCATCAGACAAACCGAGTTGTGCCCACAGCTCCCCAGTTGAAAGACGCCCGAGGCTCGCGGAGCGGAACGCATCGTTGATCTCCTTCAACGACGCCTTGCTCCCGCGTGCTCTCACAAACGGCACGAGGCGAGCACCGATGTCGTTGGCCTCGTCATACAACACCCCGCGCGCATCGAGGACTACCAACTCCAGACGGGGCGGACGTTCCCGAGGTGCCGTCGCAGTGGAGATCTCCGAAGGCGCTTTGTCGGGTCGTCGCATCTGCACGACCTCTTCGCCACGCTCATCGGTTCGTCGCCCACCAAAGCGGGCCAGAACCCGGAAGATCAGCAGGGTGCCAAGAAGCGCGAGCGCTACAAGGGCCACAGCAGCCCAGATGCGCGGTAGCCGGTCTTCGATGCTGGACGAGACCTCGATGTCCGTTGGCAAGGGATCCTGCGGGCTGAGCTGCCAACGGGCGGTCGGACCCTCAACATCGGCACCATTTGCCGTGACCGTGTCAGGAAGCGTGATCGTGAACTCGAGGGTCACCGTCTCTTCGAGCGGCCGGTTCGCGGCCACTTGCAGTTCGGCGAGGGAGAGACCCAGGGGGCTGCCGACGAGTCCCGTGATGGCGTCGTCCCCAAACATCGTGAGGCTGATGCTTGGGTCGATCTGTCCGGCGACGTCATAAGTCGTTCGCGCGAACGAGCGGGACCGATCGACAGCGAAGTCGGAAAACAGCGCGCCCGGGCCTGCGATCTCGTCGAGTACACCACCAAGATCGTCAGGTGACAGGAAGGGCTTCGTTGCCGAAATTACGACGGATCCGCCAGTTTCAGCACGCTGCGGGCCATCTGTTGACCAACCTGCCGCGGCAAAGTCCTCGACCCGGAGGCCATCGACCAGCTCCGGCGCTGCGTCCACGATCGCCTGATCAAACGCAGCCGTGAGCGTGACCATCCCAGAACCGTCTTCTTCGACGACCACATCGACAACGGCATCCACCTGGCATGCCGACAACACCAGCATCGCGCACGCGACAAGAAGAATACGGAGGGCTCTCACGGCGCCCCACGCTAGGCGTTCGGCGCCGTAAGTGAACAACTCAGTTCATCAAGATGATGACTCCGGGAGTTCGACGAAGTCGAACTCCACGGAACCCGAGGCGTCAGCCGAAGGGTTCCCCTAGACCTGAGCCTTCTCGCTGTCTTCGAGTTCCTCGACCGGTGGTGGCTCGAAGCCCTCAATCGATCGGAACACGATGATCTTCTCGTCAGCGTTCTCTTCGTCATCTTCGATGTCGGCGATGACTATCTCGCCTGCACGAAACTCCTTGTAGAGCAACTTCTCCGACAGTGGATCCTCGACAAGACGTTGGAGGGCACGACGCAGGGGACGTGCGCCCAATGTCGGGTCATAGCCCTTCCGCGACACATAATCCTTCGCCGCATCCGTGAGCTCGAGACCCATTCCCAAACCAGCCATTTGTTTGCCGACTCGCTTGATCATCAGCTCGATGATCTGACGCACCTCGGGTTGGCTGAGTTCGTGGAAAACAATCGTGTCGTCTATGCGGTTGAGGAACTCTGGACGGAAGTGTTCCTTCAGAGCGTCGTTGACCTTTTCCTTCATCCGTTCGTAGCTGACAGCTTCGTCGCCCTTCGTGAAGCCAAGATTTGCCTTACGGAGATCGCGGGTTCCGAGGTTCGACGTCATGATCAGAACGGTGTTGCGGAAGTCGACCGACCGTCCCTGGGCGTCGGTGAGCCGGCCTTCTTCCAGGATCTGAAGAAGGGTGTTGAAGACGTCAGGGTGGCCCTTTTCGATCTCGTCGAACAGAACGACAGAGAACGGCTTCCGACGCACAGCCTCAGTGAGCTGACCGCCCTCTTCGTACCCGACGTATCCGGGAGGTGAGCCGACGAGACGGCTGACGGTGTGCTTCTCCATGTACTCGGACATGTCGAGGCTGATCAGCGCGGTCTCATCTCCGAACAAGAACTCGGCCAGGGTCTTCGCGAGCTCGGTCTTACCCACGCCCGATGGGCCCAGGAAGATGAATGATCCCGAAGGACGCTTTGGATCCTTCAGACCTGCACGTGTGCGGCGAATCGCCTGCGAGACCGCAGCGATTGCCTGCTGCTGGCCGATGACTCGCTTGTGGAGCTCCTCTTCCATACGCAAGAGCTTTTGGGTCTCTTCCTCGGTGAGCTTGTACACCGGAATACCGGTCCACAACGACAACACCTCTGCCACGCCCTCTTCGTCGACCTCGTCGAACAAATCGGTGCCCGAGGCCTTGATCTCGGCCTCGACTTCCTCGCGCTTCGAGAGCAGCTCCTTCTCGCGGTCGCGGAGGCGACCAGCTTCTTCGAACTGCTGCTCTTCAACAGCAATCTTCTTCTCACGAACGACATCCGCGATCTCTGCTTCGATCTCTTTGTATTCAGGCGGCGTGTTCATCCGCTTGATACGGAGACGTGAGCCTGCTTCATCGATCAGGTCGATTGCCTTGTCGGGAAGGAAACGGTCG
This sequence comes from uncultured Chthoniobacterales bacterium, assembly GCA_964196045.1. Lineage (GTDB taxonomy): Bacteria > Actinomycetota > Acidimicrobiia > Acidimicrobiales > SHLQ01 > SHLQ01. Next base: position 21,201 of record CAXMRH010000116.1, read on the forward strand.
GA